>DASQXU010000290.1:0-2665 GCA_035639555.1 Thermoleophilaceae bacterium | reverse complement strand
GTGCGCGACGGCTATGTGCACCGTCTCGGCCGCACCGGCCGGGCAAGATGGCCTACCCCTAGACGGTCTACCAGTGCCTCGCTCTTCCGGCGGACGCTCCCGGCCTTTAGCGAGCGCGCGAGCTCGAGCTGCTCGTCGCTCAGGAAGTAGCGCCGCCCCGAGCCCTCAGCGCTGGTCTCGACCGGGCCGAGCATCCCGGCGTCGACCCAGCGTCGAAGCGTGATCGCTCGACGCCGAGCGCTTTGCTGGCAGCGGAAAGCGCGAGCACGGTGGAAGTGTGGATATCGCGACGGACGGCTTAACGAGCGCGGCCTGGAGGTTCCGGGCCGCGTCGGTGCTTTGCTCCTTCTCTGTCCGAGCCGAGTCTAGGTCCCCAACCCATGCCGCTGCTCGTCCAGCGCGAGGCCCGAAACGACGAGCGGCTCCGAGGAGGAGCATGCGGGGCCGCGGTCGGGGTGATCGTTCTGGTCCGTCCGTCTAACTCGCCCGAGTCTAGGCGGCGAGTCGGCGGCGTCCCCAACGCTTCCACGGCGCAACCCGAGCCCCGCGATCCCGCTCCACGAGCGGCTTTCAGCGGTGACCGTGTGCGCCCACAGCGAGCGCGCGGCCAGGGCGACCCGGGGCTGCGAGCTTCCCACTCGCGGCAACCAGTGTGCCCGGGCCCCGCCTCGCCGCGGCTGACCAGCAGTCAGATGCTCAGAGCGGGTGGGGGCGGCGCCCCCGGTTGCCGAGCTCTCGCTCGATCGCCTGCGTTCCATCTCCGTTCGCCTCGGTGCCGGCCAGCTCGTCGGTGCGCTGGCGCAGGGTCTCGTGCAGCTCGGCGAGCTCCGTGCGGAGCTGGCGCAGCTCGGCACTCAGCGCGGCCTGGTCGTCGGTCAGCTGGTGCTCGAGCGTCGTTCGCCGAGCAGCGCGCCGCCCCGCGAACGCGCCCGAGGTCTGGGCCACGTAGTCCGTGAGCGCCGCTCTGGCGGCTTCCTGTGCGCGCCGGGCGGCATCGTCGACGAGCTCCCGCGCCTCGTTGTACGTCAAGCCGGGCGGGATGGTGGCCAGGGCGCGGTTGAGCTCCTGCTCGAAGGCACGCCTGAAGATGGCGCCTCGGGGAGCGGCGGCGGGCCATCAGCCGTTCGGGAAGGTCGGGAGCCCGAAGCTCGAGGCGCCGGCGGCGCCTATCGCCGTGGCCAGGGCGCCGAGGCCGAGGCTCGGGCCGGTGGCGCCGCCCGCCGGCGCGGACACGAACGCGGAGAGGGGGCCACGGCCGTGCCGGAACGCCTCGATGGTCTCTGGTCCGCGGAGCTGATGCACCGTGGCCCAGGCACTCTGCACGAGGGCGTCGTCGGCGATCAGCTTGTTCTCGGTCGCTCGGTCCACTTCAAAGGCGTACTGCGAGGCCAAGCGGGGGGCCATCAGACGCCCTCCTGCACGGCCCGGAGCGCGGCCATGTAGTCGACCCCGTGTGCCAACTGGTAGGCGCGGACCCTGTGGTCGAGCTGCGCCCGCTCGGGGTCGACGCCGTCGCCGATCGCGGGCCCCGCCCGCAGGGCGCTGCGCCCTCGCACGGCCCAAAGCGCGTCGTAATAGCTCGTGTTCGGGTGCTCTCGCTGGTAGATGCGGGTCGCGTAGTCGAGCAGCATCCGCTCACCCTCCTCATCGCCTTCGGTCACGGCCTTGCTGGCCTTGAGGTTCTCGGCGAGCTTGGCGATCGAGGCCTCGTACTCCGCAGGCACGGTCACCGGTTCGCGGGCGACAATCTGCTGACCAACTCGCGCGGCGAGCGCTACTGCCGCGAGTGCGCACGGCTCCGCGCCGAGCGCTCGCGGCGCCGCCGCGCCCGGCGCGAGCGAGGACCCGGGAGGTACAAAGCAAGGCACTACGACGAGCGAGTGGCGGCTGGCCTCTGTCCCCGCTTCAACGGCGAGCGCGACGACCCGATCCATAAGACCTGCTCGGCTTGCCGTGCCGAGATGCGCCGGCGCTGGCGGGAGCGCTATTCGCCGGGCGCCGGGCGATGACCGGCCCGTCGCGCCCGGAAACCGAGTTCTTGCGGTCGCTCTTCGATCCGCTCTGGGCCAGGGCAAAAGAGCGGATAGGTCGAGCGATCAAGGTCGCCTACTTCACGAAGCTCGGCCACTCGAGCGGGGAGATCATGGACATGACTAGCATGAGCGTCGGCGAGCTCAAGGCGGCGCGCGACGACCTGGCCGAGGCGGCGCGCGAGGGCGACCTGCCCCACCAGTAGCGTTTTCTGCTGCTGCTGATTAATAGACGGGGCGGCGGCCCCAAGCGCGTGTTCTGCTTGCCGTGGGACATGGCCGTGCTGAGCGAGGTGGAGGCGCTCGTCGATCCCCCGGCCGCCCCAGGACGACCGAGGGGGCTCGCGCGTCCTAGAGCAAACGGAGGGCCGCCGCGCTTCACCCGCTGAGCATCCGGATAACGGCGACCCTCCGAGCTGCGACGAAGACGCTGGTCTTGGGAGGAGGCTGGCCCCCTCGCGCTCCGCTGGCCGGGTAGCGTGGAATCCGCCCGCTTGCCGGAGACCACGGGGTTTCCAGAGCGCCAAGCGGGACACGTTCCCGCATGCCGGGCAACCAAAGCGAGAGGGCGCCGCTCGTGGCATCGACGCCCCTCCGCCCTCGCGTCCCTTCGAAGTGCGGCGAGGGCGCCGGAG
>DASQXU010000289.1:0-14310 GCA_035639555.1 Thermoleophilaceae bacterium | reverse complement strand
GGTCGTTCGCTGAGGGTCAGCCGGCCCGCGCGCGTCCCCGGCCGGTCGTGGCGCCGCCGCGGGTCCCGGCGCCGTCGGGCTCCGCGCCGTCGGACGAGACCGACGCCGGCTCCGGCTCGCGCTCGGGCGGACGATCCCGGGCCCAGTCCTCGTCGAAGTCCACCCGCCAGCGCCCCTCGTCGTCCCGGGCGAGCAGCAGCCTCGCCCTGAAGGTGCGCCCCGACCGACCGCGGAAGCCGGTGACCGGCTTCGCGGTGCGACCCACCGGCGGATCGTCCCCGCGCTCGATCGACGCCCGCAGGCCCTCGATCAGCTCCTTGGCGACCGCGACCGGCAGTGACTTCCCCGCCTTGCGCTTCCAGATCACGAACCCGCACCCCGGATCGTCCCGCGACCAGCAGGAGTAGCCCTTGCGGTTCTCGACCACCTCGCGCCCGCAGATCGGGCAGGGCCCGAGCCTCGCCCGCTCGATCCTCACGCCCTTCAGCTTGTCGAGCTCCTTGACCGTCTCGGTCGTGAACCGCGCGATGTCGCCCATGAACGCCGGGCGGGTGTCCATGCCGCGCTCGATCAGCCCGAGCCGCCGCTCCCATTCGCCGGTCAGCTCGGGCGAGGTGAGCGGATGCTCGCCGAGCAGCCCGATGACCTGGATGCCCTTGTCGGTCGCCCGCAGGGAGCGCCCGTCCCGCTCGAGGTAGCCGACGTCGATCAGCCGCTCGATGATCGCGGCGCGGGTGGCCGGCGTGCCGATGCCCCTGTCCTTCATCGCCTCGCGCAGCTCGGCGTCCTCGACCTCCTTGCCCGCGGTCTCCATCGCCGCGAGCAGCGAGGCGTCGCTGTAGCGCCGGGGCGGCTGGGTCTCCTTGCGGAGCACCTCGACCGAGCGCGTCTCGACGCGCTCCCCCGGATCGAGGCGGGGGAGGAGCTGGTCGCCACCGGCGTCGTCATCGCGCGGCGGGGCCTCGGCCTGCTCGCCGTAGACCGCCTTCCAGCCCGACTCAACGAGCCGCCGGCCGCTGGTGCGGAAGACGTGCTCGACGACCGTGGTCTCGACCCGGGTCCGCTCGTAGACGGCCTCGGGGTGGAAGACGGCCAGGAAGCGCTTGGTCACGAGGTCGAACACCTTGAGCTCGTCGGCGCCCATGCGCCCGAGGTCGTGCTGAGCGCGGGTGGGGATGATCGCGTGGTGGTCCTCGACTCGCCTGTCGTTGACCACCCGCTGGAGCGGCAGGCGCTCGAGCGATGTGACGTAGGCCGCCGCCTTGGCGTACTGGCCGTGGCGGCCCACCAGCTCGGCCGCCGGCTTGATCTCCGACACCATGTCGCCGGTGAGGAAGCGGGAGTTGGTGCGCGGGTAGGTGATCGCCTTGTGGTCCTCGTAGAGCTTCTGGGCGGCGGCCAGCGTGCGGCGCGCGCTGAACCCGTAGAGGGTGTTGGCGTGCCGCTGGAGGGAGGTGAGGTCGTAGAGCAGCTGCGGGCGCTCGCGCTCCTCCTTGCGCTCGAGCTTCGTGATCTCACCGGGCTGACCGGAGCAGGCCTCGACGATCGCCTTCGCCTGGTCCTCGCCGGGCAACCGCTTGCCGCCGAGGTAGCGACCGGAGTACAGCCGCTCGCCCGAAGCGGCGAAACGGGCCTCCACTAGCCAGTACGGCTCGGGCTTGAAGGCCCGGATCTCCTGCTCCCGGGCGGCGACCAGGGCGAGGGTCGGGGTCTGCACCCGGCCCAGTGACACCGCGCCGTCGAACGCCGAGCGAAGCCGGATCGACGCGGCGCGCGTGGAGTTCATGCCCACTACCCAGTCGGCCTCCGAGCGTGAGCGAGCCGCGGCCTCGAGCTGCTTCATCTCCTCGCCCGGACGCAGGTGCTCGAACGCCTCCTGTATCGCCGACCTCGTCATGGACGAGAGCCAGAGCCGCTTGACCGGCTTGTCGATGCCGGCGGTCTCGTACACGTAGGCGAAGATCAGCTCACCCTCCCGTCCGGCGTCGCAGGCGTTCACGATCTCCTCGATCTCCGGGTCGGCCATCAGGCGGTGCATGGCCCGAAGCTGCTTGGCGGCCCGCTCGTCGTTGGGGACGAGCTTGAACTTGTCGGGCAGGATCGGTAGATCGGCGAAGCGCCACTTCTTGAGCTTCTGGTCGTAGGCGTCGGGCTCGGCCAGACCGACCAGGTGCCCCACCGCCCAGGCGATCACGTATCGGTCCCCGACCAGGTGGGTCTTGTCACTGGACTGCTCGAACGAGCCGGGGAGCGCGGCGGCGAGGTCACGCGCGACCGACGGCTTCTCTGCGATCACGAGGGTCTTGGCCATGGGCAAGTCCTCTCCAAGACTACGCAGGCATCCGGGCGGCGTCACCGGCCGGCGAGCGACTCGCCGGCGGCCACCGGTAGCGTTGGCCGCCGTGGCCGAGCGCGTTCGGGTGCTGGCGATCGACGGCGGTGGGATCCGCGGCATCATCCCGGCTCTGGTGCTGGCGGACGTCGAGCGGCGCACCGGCCGCAGCACCGCCGAGCTGTTCGACCTCGTGGCCGGGACCTCGACCGGAGCGATCCTGGCGTGCGCGCTCACCCTGCCCGAAGCAGACGGCCGGACGGCGCGCTGGAGGGCCGAGCAGCTCGTGGACATCTACGAGTGTGAGGGGCGGCACATCTTCTCCCGGTCGCTGTTGTGGCGGATCCGCTCGCTCGACGGCTTGATCGCGCCCAAGTACCGTGCCACCGGTCTCGAGTCCGCGCTCGAGCGCTACCTCGGGGATGGCACGCTCGCCGACGCCCTCAGCGACCTGCTCATCACCGCCTACGACACCGAGGGAAGGAACCCCGTGTTCTTCCGGCCGCAGACCGACGGCCAGCTCGCCATGCGCGCCGTCGCCCACGCGAGCTCGGCCGCGCCGACCTACTTCGCGCCGGTCGAGCTCTCCCGGCCGGGGGACGGGCACCTATCGCTGATCGACGGCGGCGTGTTCGCCGCCAACCCGACCATGGTGGCCGTGGCGCAGGTCCTCCACGACCGGCCCGGCGCCGAGCTCGTGATGGTCTCGCTCGGGACTGGATCGCTCACGCGGTCGTTGCCATTCGACCGGGTCAGGCACTGGGGGCTGCTCCAGTGGGCGCGACCGCTCGTCGACGTGGTCTTCGACGGGGTCAGCGTCGCCACCGACGACGAGGCGGGCGAAATCGTCGGGCGGCGCTACTGGCGGCTGCAGACGGTCCTGACCACGGCCAACGACGACCTCGACGACGCCAGCCGGCGCAACCTGGAGGCCCTCCGCCACCAGGGCGAGGCGCTCGTCCGCGAGCGCGCCGGCGACATCGACGCCGCCTGCGCCGCGCTGACCGCGTGAGGGGCTAGCGCGCGCAGGGCCCGGTGCCGACCGGGGTGCCCGCCCTCGACAGGGCGGACTGCACGACGGTGTCCGGAACCCCGAAGCCGCTCCGCCCGCCGTCGCTGACCGTGGCGGCGAACACGGTCGTGACCACCCGGCCCCTGCCGTCCACCACCGCGCCGCCCGAGTTGCCCGGGCGCACGAGCCCCCGGATGGCGGTGATCCGCCGGCTCACCGGCCCACGCCCGTAGGCGTCGTCGGTGATCACCGTGGACGTCTGGCCGAGGCGGGCGGCCCCGACGTCGTAGGAGCCGTTCTCCGGGAAGCCGAGGATTGCGGCCGAGCTCCCGGGCGGGGCATTCGTGTCGAGCCCGAGGGCCGGGGCGCCGGCGAGGGGCGGCACCCGCAGCACCGCCACGTCGTTGTGCGGGTCGAAGTAGACGGCCTGCGCCGTGTAGCGCGGGCCGACCCCGGCGAGCTGGACCGTGGTGTCGTCCTGGCCGGCGACCACGTGCGCGTTGGTGACGACCAGGCCTCGACCGGCGACCCAGCCGCTCCCCTCAACGCCAAGGCCGCATGCGGTCCCGAGCACCCGGACCACGCTTCGGCCCGCGGCCCGGACCTGCGGGTCGCGGGCGATCGCCGTGCTCGGCGGACCGACATCGGGGGCGGGTCCGCGGACGCGCGGGAGGGGGTCGAAGCGGGCGAGCGCGCGAAGCAGGGGCCCGGACGGGGGCAGGAGCCCGTTGAGCCGCTGCAGGATGGCCGAGCGCTGGATCGAGTCGCGGAGCTCCCGCGCCCCCGGCGTCTGCAGCGCCACCGCCCCCGCCGCCCAGCTCAGGGCGAGGGCCAGGCAGCCCACCAGCACGGCGCCCCCGAGCCCGTCGACCACCCCGAGCTTCGCCCCCATCCGGTAGCGCAGGCGGGAGCCGACGAGCTCGAGCCCCGAAGCGAACAGCCCGCCGAGGAAGAGCGCCCCGACCAACGCGAACACCGGCGCGTACGGCGAGCGCGAGCCGTGGACCAACAGAAGCGGGGCCAGCCGCGAGCCGACAAGGGCGCCGGCCAGGAATCCGACAAGCGAAAGGGCGCCCGCGACCAGGCCCTGGTAATAGCCCCAGACGGCCATCAGCAGGGTGAACGCGACGATGATCCAGTCGAGCGACGTCACGGCAAGCAGTCCAGTCCTATCGTCACCACCAGACCTAAAGGACGCCCAAGCCCTGACCGGATCATCGCCCGGCGCCCCCGCCCGGCCACTAGCGGGCCCCGGCGGCGGCCGTCGACAGGCCGGGCACGACCGGTCCCGGTACGGACCTACTTCCGCAGCCCGACGGCTTCTAGGGCTTCGTCCGGGTCGTAGTAGGCCCGAAAGTAGACGATGCGTCCGTCCCTCACTTCGACCACGTAGCCCCACAGATGCTCGTGTGGGACGCCGCTGGTCGAGGCGCGGCTCTGGAGCCGGACGAACGGCACCTGGCGCTCTCCGGCGTCGAAGAGACGCTCGACCGTGATCGTGAAGTCCTCCTCGCGGCCAAGGGCCTCCGTGTATGCCCGGAAGCAACCGAGCACGGCGTCCCGACCCTTGTATCTGGATGCGCCGGGCCAGCGCGGATCCTCCACGTACTCGATGTCCGGGTGCCAGTAGGCCTCCGCCGTCTTCTCCAGATCCCCTCCTCCCTCGAACGCCCGCCGGACGAGCTCGGCGTCCTCCTGCGACACCGCCTACTCCTTCGCCGCAGCGGCCTCGAGGGCCTGGTCCCAGTCGGTGAAGTACTCGATCCGCACCATCGTCCCGTCCCGAAACGTGGTGACCTGGTGGTACAGCTCCCCTTCGATCTCCACCCCGCTTCCCTTCCCTCGCGTGTGGTAGCGAAGGCGGATGGCCACGCGGTCACCGGCATCCACGGATTCCTGCGGATCGAGCCTCAACTCGTCGAAGGTCTCGTCGAGCCCGCGCCAGAAGCGCTTGACCTCCTCTGGGCCTCGACAGGAGTCGGCCCTTTGGAGCGGCGGAAGCACCCACTCGATCTCGGGGTCGAAGAACCGGACGGCGGCGTCGAAGTCGCGCCGGTTGTAAGCGGCTAGGAAATCGATGGCCTTGTCGACGTTCTCCTGCGACATCGTCCGCCCAGTATCCCGCGACGGGCCCGGGAGAGCGGCCGAAGGTCGCGGAGCCCCACGCTGGCTACGCTGGGCGTGCCCGTGGCCCGCCTCAGCTTCGAGCGTCGCCGTCGCCTGCTCCGCCGCACCCTCCCGCTGGTCGGGCTCGCCCTCGCCGCCTTGGCCGGCGGCCTGCTGTTGGGGATGTCCCGCCGCTCCGCCGCAGAGGCGCGGGCCGATCGGTTCGCTCGGGCCTGGGAGCGCCGGGATTATCGGGGGATGCACCGGGAGCTCACGGGATCCGCCCGGAGTCGGTTCCCGCTTCGGAGCTTCGAGCGCGCCTATCGGGCGGCGGCCGACACCGCGACCGCGGTCTCGGTCCGGGCGGGTAGCGCCCACGCCGAGGGCGGGGGCCGCGTGCGGGTTCCCGTGCACGTCCGCACGCGGGTGTTCGGGACGATCGCCGGGGACGTCGACTTGCCGGTCCCGGACCGCGGAGTCGAGTGGTCGCCCTCGCTCGCGTTCCCCGAGCTCGCACCGGGAGGGCGGCTCGGGCGTCGCAGCAAACCCCCCCGGCGGGCGGCGATCGTCTCGCGTGACGGGAAGGTCCTGGCGGCGGGTCCGGCGGGCGCGCGCACATCTCCGCTCGGGGCCCTGGCCGCGTCCATCGCCGGCCAGGTGGGACCCGCTCGGAGCGCACGCAGGCGCGAGCGCCTCTACGCGCTTGGCTTCCCGCGGCGCATGCCGGTCGGCCAGACCGGTCTCGAGCGCGCGTTGGAGCCGGTGCTCGAGGGTCGCCCGGGGGGCGTGCTGATCAGCGACCGGCGGGTGCTCGCGCGGGCCCGCCCGCGGCCGGCGCCCCCGGTGCGCACGACCATCGACACCCGGCTCCAGCGCGCGGCCGTGGCCGCCCTGGGAGGGCGCCTCGCGGGCATCGCGGCGCTCGACGCCCGAACCGCCGAGGTGCGCGCGCTCGCCGGGATCGCGTTCTCGGCCCCTCAGCCGCCGGGGTCGACGTTCAAGATCGTCACGACCACGGCGGCGCTCGAATCCCACGCGGTCAAGCTCTCCGACCGGTTCCCGGTGGCCAGCCGGGCGATCATCGACGGCGTCCCGCTCGAGAACGCGAACGGCGAGTCCTGCGGCGGCAGCTTCGCGCAGAGCTTCGCCCACTCCTGCAACTCGGTGTTCGCCCCACTCGGGGTGAAGCTGGGGGCCCGCCGGCTCGTGGACGCGGCGGAGCGCTACGGGTTCAACGAGCGCCCGGCCGTCCCCGGCGAGCTCCCGAGCACGATCCCGCGGGCCGCGACCATCCGGACGCCGCTCGACGTCGGCTCCACCGCGATCGGCCAGGCGCGGGTGCTCGCCACGCCGTTCGAGCTGGCCTCGATCGCCCAGACCGTCGCCGCCCGGGGGGTGAGGACCAGGCCGACGCTGCGCGCTGGACAGCCGCCCCGCTCCGTGCGGGTCACTTCGCGGCGGGTCGCACGGACGCTGGAGCGGCTGATGGTCGGCGTGGTGGCCTACGGCACCGGCACCTCGGCGGCGATCTCGGGCGTGAAGGTCGCCGGCAAGACCGGCACCGCGGAGCTCGGCAACACGCGGGGTCCCGGGGCCCAGGCGTCCGGCTCCGAGAACACCGACGCTTGGTTCACCGGCTTCGCGCCGGCCGGCCACCCCCGAATCGTGGTGGCGGCGATGTTCGTCCGGGCCGGAGCCGGCGGCGAGACGGCGGCGCCGGCCGTGCGGGCGGTGATCGCGGCCGCCCTCGGCAAGGGATGACGAGTGCCCTAGATGTCGAGATCCACGACCCGCGCGTTCGCCGGCCCGGCCACCGGGCCGATGATGTGGAGCGCGAGCGGGCGGTTCTCGGTGTTGGCGAGGGGGAGCCTGAAGAGCAGCATCGCCCCCGCGGTCGGCCCCTGCTGGGCCGGACTGCCCGGCGCGGGGATGCACTGCCCCGCGGGGAGGGTGGCCGGGTGGTAGGCGAAGGGGTTGTCGGCCGGAAGCGGCGTCGGGTGGAAGGTGTTGCCCTGGTTGTCGACGATCGTGAAGTCGCGTGCCGTCGGACGCGGCGTCTTGCCCTTGTTGCACACCTGGAGGAAGACGCCGTACAACGTCTGGTCGCCGGGCGGCTCGGGACCCTTGTAGTAAGCCTGGTCCGGCTGGATGCGGAGGTTCAGCTCGCGCGTGATGAACACGTTGTAGTTCACGCCCTCGAGCGGGATGGCGAGCCCCTCTCGCGCGGGGCTCTTCAGCCCGACCTCGCTCTGGTTGCTCTCGCACGCCGCGAGCCCGAGCGACGCGACCACCGCGAGCGCGCACGCAAGCGCAGTCCGGGGCGAGCTATGCAGCATCGGCTCGCGCAGTCTATCCGGCGTGCGACGCCGGTTCGGCGCTCCCGCCCTCGGCGGGCGCCGGGCGTCCGGGCGACCCCTGCGGGCCCGGCGCGAGGCCGGAGGGCCGCGCGGGATCCGTCCCGACGTGCGCGCCGAACCGCGGCGCCTTGAGCGGCTCGTAGCCGGCCACGGTCGCCCGGGCCAGCGGCTCGGCCGGCGGCTCCTCGAAGATCAGTCGGAGCCGCTCGAGCGCGATCTTCGTCTGTCGGCGGATCCAGCGGGCGGCGCCGAGCTGCTTCACCACGTCGATCGGCGTGGCCGGCTCACTGTAGGTGGTCAACTCGACATGGGTGAGGTCGTCCGACTCCGCGCTCAGCTCGTACACGGCCACCGAGCGGTTGCGGCCGAGCCTGCCGACCCGGACCTCCTCGACGATCCGGCGAGGGCGGGCGCACTCCACGATCGCCAGCTCGGCGTACTCGCGGGCCAGCGGGGCGCGGAGCCGGAAGCGGGCCGCGGCCCCTACACCGTACGAGTTCACCCGTGCGAGCCGGTAGTCCTCGAGATAGTGGTCGCAGTACGCCGGCCTGCCGGCGAGGTCGGCGATGTAGTCGAAGATCCCCTCGCGCGGCGCGGAGATCCACGTCTCGACGATCACCTCGCGCATGGCCGGGCGGATTCTATGGGGCCGCCCCCCGCACCCTCCGTCGCCGCGGCCGGAGCGTCTCAGGCCGCCTTCGGCCCGACCGGGAAGCGGTGCTCGCTCGCGCGCACCCGCTCGGTGCGGACGGCGCGCCGGTCGTCCTCCGGGAGCTGCTTGAAGCAGAGGTCGCACAGCAGGCGCCCCGAGACCATCTCGTGCATCCGCTCACCCGGGAGCGGCGTGCGCCGGCAGAGCGCGCAGCGTGCCCGCGTCCTGAGCGATCCGATGCTGCTTCGCACCAGGAGGGCCGCGAGCTCGGTCATCGATCTCTCTATTCGCGCCCTCGGCGCCGATCCCTTTGCCCGGTCAGGGGGGACGGGCCGTCCCCGCAATGAGGGAGAGAAGCACTACACAATGGCCAAATCGGCCCTCCCGGCTGCGCCAAAACCGTCAAAGAGCTTGCAAATAGCGACAATCCGAGTTGGCGCTCCCTGGACCGATCGTTAACATCCGCACAACCCCGGTCCGAGGAGAGTTACAGCGATGGAAGCCTTCAGCGCCGGCACGCTTGCTGGTGCGGGCTCCTTCCGGTGCGACGCGTGCGGTTTCCCAGTCGCGCTGCAGGAGCTCGACCAGGTGCCGGCTTGCCCGAACTGTGGCGGGCGGCGATTCCGCCGGGCGTCCATGTTCGAGCAGCAAAAACGCGAGCGCGACGTGGCCCTGGACGGGCCCCCTCCGTGGCTCGAGGAGGCGCGGGAAGCGCTCGTCGAGAAGGGTGACTACCTGGCGTTCGAGGACGATGAGCGCGTGCGAATCGTTCCCCTTCAGGACGGCTGGACCCGGATCGGGCGGAGCCTGTCCGCCCACGTCCGCTTCGACGACCCGACGGTCTCGCGGCGCCACGCGCTCGTCTACCGCGACGACCGAGGGGCGCGGATCCTGGACGACCGCAGCCTCAACGGTGTCTTCAGGAACGGCGAGCGCGTGGAGCTGGCCGAGCTCGCCGACGGGGACGAGCTCGCGATCGGCCGGTTCCGGATCTACTTCATGAGCCTGAGCGGCGACGGGGCACGCAGCGCCGAGGGCGTCGGAAGCGCGGTCGGGTGACGCGCGCCCCGGCGCGCGGAGTCGCCGCTGGGTGAGGGAGAGTGAGCGAAGGGCCCCGAGTTGGGCCCTTCGCCACGTGTGGGCGTTGTGGGCGGGCGGGGGACGCGCGCTCCTTCTCGGGGGTACGCCGGCATAGCCGGCTCAATGAGCCCCACTGGAATGAGCTCGCGTCCATTCGTCGCCGGTGCTCCGGTCCCCCTCGGTGGAAGGGGATGGTGAGTTATCGACTGAGTGATTCATTCAGTTATGCTAGGCGGCGTGGTGCGGGGATCTACCAGGCGTCGCCGGCTCCCGCCGGAGGAGCGGCTCGATGAGCTCGTGCGCGCGGCCAGCGTCGTGCTGTCGCGGACGAGCTTCGAGCGCGCGCAGATGGCCGACGTGGCCCGGGAGATGGGCGCATCCGCGGGCACCCTCTACAACTACGTCGAGGGCAAGGAGGCGCTGCTGGCCCTGGTCCTGCGGCGAGCCCTCGACGATCACCCGCCGGATCCGAGCGCGCTTCCGGTGCCGGCGCCGCCGCTCGAGGAGACGATCGCCTGGCTGCGCGAGCGTCTCGACTGGGTGACCGACTTCCCGGTGCTCGAGGCTGCCCTTCGGCGCCGGCGGGCGCGCGACGTCTCGGCCGAGGTGGGCGACGTAGTGCTGGAGCTCTACGACGTCCTCGTCCGCGTGCGCCCGGTGGTCGGCGTGATGGAGCACTCGGCCGCCGATATCCCCGAGCTCGGCGAGCTGTTCTTGGAAGTCCGCAGTGAGTTGTTCGCGCGGATGGCCCGATACGTCGAGCTGCGGACGGGCGGTCACCAGCTCCGAGAGCTTCCCGATCCGGCGCTGGCCTCCCGGCTCGTGGTGGAGGCTACGTTCTGGGCCGCGCACCGCCGTCCCGCCGATCCGCAGCCCATGCCGGTCGAGGTATCGCTCGTCCGCGAGTCGGTGCGGGCGCTCGGGGTCCACGCTCTGGTAGCCGACCGGTGAGCCACGCCGCTCCAACCCCCGGCCGCCGGCTCGCCAGCCTCGACCGCCTCCGGGTGGCGCTGGTGCTCGGGGTGGTGGTCTTCCACGCCGTCCGGGTGTTCGACCCCTTCGACTACTACGTGAAGGCGCCTAGCCGAGTCACGGCGCTCGGGCCCGTGGTGCTGTTCGTGTCCATGTGGGGCATGCCGGTGTTCTTCCTGCTGGCCGGATTCGGGGTCTGGCACTCACTCGGGCGGCGATCCCTCGGAGCATTCGTGCGCGAGCGCTGCCGGCGCCTTGTCGTGCCCTTCGTCGCGGGCGTTGTCCTGCTCGTGCCGCCCCAGCTCCACTTCCAGGCGCTCCAAGCGGGCGAGCGGGTCTCGTACGCGGACACCCTCGAGCGCTTCTTCCACGCGGGGCTTCGGCTCGAGTACCCGATTCCCCTTGACGGCCCGACGTTCGAGCCGGCCCACCTGTGGTTCCTCGCCTACCTGCTCGGGTTCACCCTGCTGTTGCTGCCGTTGTTCCGCTGGCTGCGCTCGCCGCGCGGCGAGCGGGCCCTCGATACGGCGCTCAGGAGACCCGCAGTCTTGCTCTCGGCGGGCGCGGTTGTCCTGGCCGCGGTCGAGTCCGCTCTCGGGAGCGAGGCGGCCGGGGGTGGAACCGGTGGGCCTACCCCGTCTTCCTCACCGCCGGCTTCGTGCTCGCCGCCCGGCCCGCCGTGCAAGCGAGGCTGGTCGCGCGGTGGCCGGCGCTCGCCGTGGGCGGCGCGCTCGCGTTCATCGCGCTGGCGATCGCGGGGGGACCGCTGTTCGAGCGGCTCGGCGATCAGCTCCAGACGGGACCCGACCCGGCCGCCATGCTGTGGCGCGGCGCCAAGGCGGCCATCGGAGGCGTGCTGGTGCTGGGCATCGTGGGATTCACGCTGGGACGCGAGCGAGGCCGCGCACGTGGCCGGGTGGTGGCGTACGGACAGCGGGCCGCCCTACCTGCGTACGTGCTGCATCAGACGGTGGCCGTGGCGCTCGGCTACTGGATCCTGCTGCTACCGATCGCCCCGCCGCTTCAGTGGCTGACGCTCACCGGGCTCACCCTCGGGGCCACGCTGGCTCTGTACGAGGCGTTACGGCGGACACCGCTGACGCGGTGCCTGCTGGGCATGGGCAGGCGCCCCGCCCAAGCGGGGAGCGGATCGGATGCCGCGCTCCGGCCATCGCGGGCCGGACTGCAGTTGAGCCCGCCATAGGGGCCGAACGTCGGGCGGGTTCCCGCGGAGAAGCGGCCAAGGGTCGTCGCGGCGGCGGGGCGTCCCTCCGAGGGGGGCTCTTTGAGCGAGCCTGCGAGCGTACTCCCGAGGAGGGATGCCCCGCCGCCCCCGAAGCGCCTACTCGGTCGAGATCGACGGGTCGGTCTGTTGGCCCTCCGGCACCGACATCAGGAAGTGCGCCTGCGGATCGTCGGCGAGCGCGAGCACCCGCGCCGCCTCCTCCGTCTGGCCGGTGCCCCGCAGCTCGTCGGCGTACGCCCCGAGCAGCTGCTGAACGTCGAGCACCCCCTCGGTGTCGAGCTCCTCGATCACCACCTTCGCGCCCTTGCCCCTGCGGCGCTCGAGGGCCGCGCGGTCGAGGTTCCACTCCGGGTTGACCCGCAGGTAGACCCGCCCGCCGGTCTGGCCGGCGCAGAACCAGGGGCCCGGGTCGCCGAGCACGACCGCCCGGCCCGAGGTCATGTACTCGAAGGCGAAGCCCTTGATGTTGGCCCGGTCGGCCACGCAGCCGAGCGAGTCGTCGAGGGGCTGCTCGGGCTCGCCCCCGATCACGACGTCGGCCCCCGACAGGCGGATGCAGAACCGGGAGTCGGCGTCCCCCTGCACGAAGAGCCGCCCCCGTTGGGCGCCGTAGGCGAACGACTTCCCGACCGAGCCGTTGAGCCGCCGGCCGAAGCGGTTCTCGCCCTTCATGATCGCCACCTTGCCGCCGAGCATGGTCTTGGCCACGCCGTCCTGGGCCCCGCCCTCGACGGTGATGTCCACCCCGTAGACGTTGAACGCGCCGAGGCCCTGGCCGCCGACCGAGCCGCCGTTGAAGTGGAGCCGCGCGAGCGTGTCCTCGCTGGCCGGTGGGCCGCCGTCGAAGATGCGGCGGCGCGAGATCTGGCCCGCGAGCTCGGTGCCGAGCACCCGGTCGTCGGCATCGGCCGGCCCACCGTCCCCGAACTCCCACTCGCGCTCGATCACCGACCCCATCACGATGTCCCCGGCCAGCGCGGCGATCCGCTCTGACGCCTCCTTGTACCTCATCCGGATCGGGCGGGCGACGATCAACCCCGCCGCCTCGCGGTCGTCCTCCGGGGTCGGCAGGTCGAGCGGCTCGAGGTCGAGCATCTCCTCGAGCGGCTTGATCATCTCGTGCACGTCGACCCGGTTGCGCTCGCGGGCCTGGACCAGCAGGTCGGAACGCCCGACCAGGTCCTGCGCGCGCTCGAACCCGAGCTCCGCGGTGAGGGCGCGCACCTCCTCCCCCATGGCCTCGAAGAAGCGCGCGCAGTTCGCGGCCGCGCCCTCGTACTCCTGGGGGGTGAACTTCTTGAGCCCCTTGAGGTCGGCCTCCTCCTTCGTCTCGATCTGGGTGGCGATGCCGACGTGGCAGGTGTCGAGCTGGCAGCCTCGACAGATCGTGCATCCGAGCGAGACCATCGCGAGCGTCCCGAAGCCGACCCGGTTGGCGCCGAGGCAGTGGAGCTTCACGATGTCGTGGGCGTGCCGGTAGCCGCCGTCGGCCCAGATCTCGACCCGGTTGCGGATGCCGGCCTCCATCAGCGCGAGGTGAACCGCGCGGGTGCCGATGTCGCTGGGCAGGCCGACGTGGCGCAGCGCGTGGGTGCGCGCGGCGCCGGTCCCGCCCTCGAAGCCCGAGAGGGTGATCATGTCCGCCCCGGCCTTGGCGATGCCCACGGCGATCGTGCCGATGTTCGGCACCACCGGCACCTTGACCGAGACGCGGACGTCCGGGTTGGCCGTCTTCAGCTCGTCGACCAGCTCGGCCAGGTCCTCGATCGAGTACAGGTCGTGGTTGTTCGAGGGCGAGATCAGATCGGTGCCGACGGTGGCGTTACGGGCCTGCGCCACCTTCTCGGTGACCTTCTTGGCCGGCAGGTGGCCCCCCTCGCCCGGCTTCGCCCCCTGGCCGATCTTGATCTCGACCAGATAGGACGAGTTGATCATCTCGCTGGTCACGCCGAAGCGGCCGGAGGCCACCTGCTGGCCGCGCCACAGCGGGTACTTCCCGTACATGTCCTGGATCTCGCCGCCCTCGCCGTTCATCGCGATCACGTTGATGCGCTTCGCGGCCTCGGCGTAGGCGCGGTAGGCGACCTCGCCCTGGGAGCCGAAGCTCATCGAGCTGATCACGATCGGGTAGCTGTGCAGCCCCACCGACGGGTCGGAGCGCTCCGTCGGGATCGGCTCGCGATCGGAGCGGAGGTCGAGGATGTGGCGCAGGGAGATCGGGTGCTCGAGCTCGAGCTCGCGGACCTTCTGCGAGTAGTCGTCGTACCCGCCGGCGCCGTTCGCGGCGGCCACCGCCGCCTTGTAGACCTTGGGGTAGAAGCGGAACGTCTTGGCCGGCTTCGATTCCTCCTCGCCGGCCAGCACCCGCTGGCGCTTGTCGGCGTCGGCGTCCAGGTCGGCGAACCCGGTGCCGCCGCGCTCCGAGCCGAAGTACGCCGGGGTGTCGAAGATCGCCGTGAGCTCGGGCTTCAGTCCGATGCACGAGAACAGGCGCGCGTAGCCCCGCACCTCGTGGATCCCGATCGTCGAGATCACCTTCTCGATCCCCTTGCG
>DASQXU010000288.1:0-7321 GCA_035639555.1 Thermoleophilaceae bacterium | reverse complement strand
CGCAAACCACGTGGGGATGAGCGCGATGAGCGCGATCGCGGCGACGACGGCGGTCAGGCAGACCATCGCGACGAGCAGCAGCGCCGGGTAGCCACGCGCCTCGGCGGCGCGGTGGAATCGAAGCGGTCCGTTCAACATCGTGGTCCTTGGGTCGGTGTCCAGGTGTCCCCATGCTCGCGCGGAGCGCTGCCCGTCTCCATGGGGAGCGATGGCCATATCGACCGGCACGGCGCACCCATGGTCCCGCGCCCATGTCGCCAGGCCCGCGAGCATGGGACGATCCGCCGATCGGTGCCTCGCCGAAAGCGGCCCCGTCGTGGTCGGGGTGGACGGTTCCGAGCGCTCCGTGGACGCGCTCTCGCTTGCCGACCTGCTCGCCGGCACGCTCCGCTCGCCGACCCTGATTGCCTTCGCTCACCCCAACGGGCGGCTGTCGAGTCTTCTGTCCGGGGGCGACTACGAGCGGCTCCTGCGCGACGTCGCCGAGCGGACCTTCACCATAGCCCGCGAGCGGCTCCAGTCCGTGTCCGAGCGACGCATGGAGCTCGTCGCCGCGGAGTCGCCCGGGGTACCGGCGAGCGCCTCCTCTCGGGCCCCTCCGCCCCGGTCGCCGTCGCGCCGGCCGCCTACGCGGACGCTTTGGGGTCGCTGCGAACGCTGGGCTGCGGCTTCGACGGCTCGCCCGAGTCGGAGCGCGCGCTGTACTGGGCGGCAGCGCTCGCTCGGCGCGCCTCGCCGCGGCTGCGCGTCGTGGCCGTGCACGAGCCGGTTCCACTGGGGAGCGTGTCGGTGACCGCGGGGCCGCCGACCGGGACCGCGAACCAGGTCCTTCGCCGGCAGCTTCACGAGCAGCTCGACGCGGCGGTTTCCGCCCTCGAGCCGGGCGTCGAGGCGAGCGCCGAGCTGAGCGACGGCTCTCCGGCGCACGCGCTCCGGGAGCGGAGCGGCGAGCTCGACCTGCTGGTGCTCGGCTCGCGCGGCTACGGGCCGCTTCGAGCGGTGCTGCTTGGAAGCGTCTCCAGCGGGCTGGTCCGCTCGGCCGAGTCGCCCGTGGTAGTCGTTCCCCGCGACGCGGGCTAAGCGTTTAGGGCTCGACCAGCCCGCGGCGGATCGCGTAGCGGGTCAACTCGACCCGGTTGCGCATGCCGAGCTTCTCGAGCACGTTGGCTCGGTGGCGGTCGACCGTCTTCTTGCTGATGAACAGCTCGCGCGCGATCTCGTCGCTGGTCATCCCCTCGGCGATCAGCTTGACGACCTCGAGCTCGCGTGGCGTCAGCGGGTCCTCTGGGGTCTCCTCGCCGCGGCTCGCGCGGTCGAGGTAGTCGCGCACGAGCGCCCTGACCGCGGCGGGATAGAGGAAAGGCTCCCCGCGCATGGTCGCGCGGCAGGCCTCGATCAGGTCGCGGTTTGCCACGGTCTTCAGCACGTAGCCGGAGGCCCCCGCCTTGAGCGCCTCGAAGAAGTACTGCTCGTTGTCGTGCATCGACAGCATCAAAAGCCGCATCTCCGGCTTGCGCCGCGAGAGCTCGTGCGCCGCCTGCAACCCGGTCATGCGCGGCATCGACACGTCGAGCACCGCCAGGTCGACGTCCTCGGCGAGAGCCCGCTCGACCGCCTCGGCGCCATCGCTCGCCTCGGCCACGACCTCAAGGTCGGGGGCGGAGTCGAGCACCATGCGGAGGCCCTGGCGGACCACGGTGTGGTCGTCCGCGAGCACGATGCGGGTCTTGAGCGGGATTCTCACTGGACGTCAGGGTCGAGCGGCACGTGCAACCTGAGCTCGGTTCCCCGGCCGGGAGCCGTGTCGATCGTGAGCTTGCCCCCGACGAGTAGGGCCCGCTCGCGCATGCCGGCGATGCCCGCCGTGCCCGCCGGAGGCTCGGCGGGCATGCCGCGGCCGTCGTCGGCGACCGACAGCGCGACGCCCTCGGCGTCCGCGGCCAGGGAAACCGTGACCATGCTCGCGCCGGCGTGGCGCAGGGCGTTCGTCAGCGCCTCCTGGGCCGTGCGGTAGATCACGAGCTCGACGTCGGGCGGCAGCGCCGGCAGCCGTCCCTGGAGCTCTCGGCGGACCCGTGGTCCGCCTTGGGCGTCCACCCGCGAGCAGAGCGCGATCAGCGCGTTGACGAGCCCGAGGTCGTCTAGGGCCTCCGGCCGTAGCTCGCGGGCGATCCGGCGCACCTCCTCGAGGCTGTCCCGGATCGCCTCGGCCAGTCGGGCCAGCTCCCTTCGGGCGGCCTCTGGGTCGCCCTCGGCGGCGCGCTCCGCCTGGAGCATCACCGCCGTCAAGGTCTGGCCGATCTCGTCGTGGAGCTCGCGCGCGACGCGGGCCCGCTCCCCTTCCTGCGCGGAGAGCGCCGCGCGCGCCGCGTCGCGGCGGGCGCGCTCTAGGCGGTCGAGCATGCGGTTGAACGACTCGGCGAGCGCGACGCCCTCTGCGCTGCGGGGCTCGACCCCCGACAGGCGCAGGCCGGGGCGATCGGGGTCGACCGAACTCATCGCCTCGGTCAGCCTGAGGAGAGGCGACAGGACCCGCCGCAGCAGGACCAGGTTGAGCGCGAGCATGGCCACGAGGCCGAGCACCAGCGCCACCAGCTCGACAAGCGCGATCGGGGCGCTGACCGTGATCGGCGTCAGGACGAGGAGCAGCGTCGCAACCACCAGCACGGCGCCGTTCGCCAGGAAGACGCGCCAGAGCAGGGAGACCCGCGCGGGCGTCGCCTCCCGGAGCCGAGGGGAGGCGCCGCCCGCGGCCTCGAGCGATTTCGAACAGGGTCGGGCTGGTGGTGAGCTGGAGGGCAAGCGGCCGGCGCTCCTGATGCTCTCGGCCACAGTCCAGCAGAAGACCCCGGCCGACACGGGGCGGAATCGTCCCGGTAGCCCTTCACGCTCGAGCCGGCGGTACTCGTCCGTCACACGGGCAGCTTGCCGCGCCGGCGGGCGAGAGGGCATGGGGCCGATCGCCCATTCGGCGACCGCCTGCTGCGCCGAGCGAGACCCCGGAAATGCACGATTCGCCCCATTGTCGGGGCGACCGCACGCCGCCAGGATGGAGCGAAATGGCACCCGCTTACCGCACCAATCATCGAGCCCGAGCGACGCAGACGACGGGGATGTCGCCCGGACGAGATCCCGCTACCGAGCTCCACACGCGCGCTCGCGACCTGCTCGATGCCGCCGAGGGCCTGCGCCGGGCGGCAGCCGCCCCCGGCTCATCACCCGCCATCGCGGCGAGCCTGGGCTCCCTCGAGGCGGCTCTCGACGAGCTCGCCGCCGCCGCCGCCAACCTGGGTGTGGGTGTTGTCGCCTCGAGCCAGATGGGCGGCCGGACGGCGACCGGCGTCCGCGACATCTTCGAGCGGCTCAGCCTCCAGCTCACCTTGGCCCGTTCGAGCTGCGGCGCGGCGCGCGAGAGCGCGGGTCCGCTCGCCGGGAGCAACCCCTCCACAACACCCTGAGATGGGGATCAGCCTCCTCGTCTGGGTGATGATGGGCATCGCCTTCTGGCACCTCGCCGTGCTCGTGCCCGACCGTTTCTTGGGCGGCATCATCGGCGCGTTCCTCGCCGCGGTCGCGGGCGCGCTGCTCTCCGGCCTGCTCCTGCCGCAACCCGGCGTGCCGGACGACAATCCGCCCGGCGTGGCGGAGGCGATCTGGGCGAGTCCAGGCGCCCTAGCCGCGCTCGCAGGGAGCTACCTGTACGGCGCGCGTGGGGACCGGGCGCGCGGGATCGTTCGGGACTGAGCGCAGCCCAAGCGGACAGCACATAGGCGCCCCGGCCCCCTTCCTTCCTGGGCCGCGGGGACCCCCGTCTGGTTCGCCCTGTCGCTGCGCTCCTTATGGGCGCGGGAGCACCTTGATCGCTTCGCGCTGGTCCATGGGCTGGTAGCCGGCCGAGGGGTGGTCCGAGGGCAGCTCAAGGTCGAAGAGCTTCCCTGGATCGATCTGGCGGTTCCAGATCAGGTCGATCAGCTCGGCAGGAAACGGCGCACCGGCGCGGGGCCCCCGTGGAGGTGAACAAGCCTCCAAACAGGTCCATCGCTGGTACCGCGACGCCGTGAGCGACGCCGACGAAGCAGCGACCGCCGCTCGTGCCTCGACGCGGAGGCCGGTTCGACGCGCGCCAGCCGCCGGCGCCCGCATCGGTCACGCGCGCTCCGCGACCACGCGCGCAAAGGCGCCGAACAGCGCACGGCTGACACGCTCCTGGTCCGGCTCGCGGCGGCGGTCCTCCGCCTTGAGGGCGTCTACGTCGAAGTCGCCCATGTAGTCGGCGAAGTCCTCATACCAGCGGTTCAGCGCGTCACCGTCGACATCCGGATGGAACTGGACGCCCCACGCGGCGTCGCCGACCCGGAAGGCCTCCACGCCCTCGCCGGCGCGCGCGAGCAGCTCGACCGCGTCGGGCGGCGGCTCGATCACGTCCTCGTTCCAGTGCAGCGCGGCGACCGGCTTCGGCAGCGCGCCGAACAGCGGGTCGCCCTCCGCGGCCTCCGTCGGTACGAGCTCGCGCCACTCGATCGAGCGGCCGCTGTGACGCACCTCGCCGCCGGCGGCGCGGGCGAGTAGCTGCGAGCCGAGGCAGATGCCGAGCACCGGCACGCCGGTGTCGATCGCGCGGCGCAGCAGGTCGACCTCCTCGGGCAGCGGGTCGGCGCCGTCGGCCACCGACATCATGCCGCCCATCACCACCAGCCCGTCGACGTCCTCCAGGTTCGGTAGGGGATCGCCGTTCACCGCGTGGCGCTCCTCGAGCTCGAGCCCGGCTTCGCGAAGCGTCTCGACGTTCCCGAGGTGCGGGCGCTCGAGGTGGTGGATGACGACGACCCTCGGCATGGCCAGCGACGGTAGTGCACGTGCGGAGCGTCCGTCTGAGTCGCGCAGAGGGTGCCGGTCCCCACGCGAGCGTCCGCAAGGCGCGGCCTGGCCGAGTACTCGGGGCCGGGCGACATGAAGCGCCTACGGTGGATGGCCTGCCGCCGTCACTGCTGACGCTCGCTGCGGACGACGAGCGAGCGAGGTTCTCGAACGTCGCCCCTATCGCTTCGCGCGACTCGACTTGCTCTCCACGTGACGCGGCACGACAGCGGGGGGCAGGCTGCTCAGGTGGTTCGACCGCTCCCCGGCGCGCATCAGACCGGTGGCGCCCCGGGTGCTGAGGCCGGGTGTCAGGCGGCGTACCGGCGCCGGAACCAGTCGACCGTGCGGCTCACCGCGGCCCGGTGCGGGGTCGGCTCGAACGGCCCGAGGCGGCTTGGAACTTCGACGCGTCCGAGACGAAGGGCCGCTCGAACTGGTACGGGGTCTCGTTCAACTCTCGGAGGAGGGGGTTGAAGAGGCCGCCGATCCTGAGCATCGGTCGCGAGGCGACTGCGACCTTCGGGGGCATCCGGGCCTCCTCGAACAACAGTTCGAGGAACTGCCGGCCGGAGCGGCTCCGCGGCCGGAAGGGTGCCACACCTGACCGTCGGCCTCGTCGTGCTCGCCCAACGTCACGAGGCTGCGGCTCATGTCCTCCAGGTAGTTGAGCGTATGGGGCTGGTCGAGCGAGCCGAGCCAGCGCACCCGCTTGCCGTGCAGCGCCGGCTTCATGATGTTCTCGCCAACGGCCGACGTGGTGCCACGCGGACCGTAGTAGTCGGAGGAGCGGCCGATCGTGACGCGCAGCCGCCCGTCGGCGTGCGCGCCTAGGACGCGTCGGCCATCTGGATGCGGGTGCGGCCCTTCTTGCCCTGTGCCCGCTGCGGCGTCTCCTCGGTCATCGGCGCATCGGGCGGCCCGTACACGTACAGGTTGTCCGCGAACACGAGCTTCGCGCCCGCCTCCGCCGCCCCGTCGAGCACGCTCCCGGTCAGCGGCGGGAACAGCTCGGGCCACTTCGTGTAGGGAGGCTGTGCGCAGTGGTACACCACGGCCGCGCCCTCGCATGCCCGCCGAGCGCCTTCGGGCGTGCCGATGTCCGCTGCCATCTGCTGGACACCATCCGGGACATCACCCTTGCCCGAGCGGGTGACGGCGCGCACCCGAAGCCCTCGGTCCGCGAGCTCGCGGACGACCGCCGAGCCGGTGCCGCCGCCGGCTCCGATCACGACGTGATCGCCGGCCACGTTCACGACGTCAGCCTAGGGCCCGCGACGGTCCAGCGCAGCTCGGGGGTGCGGGAGCGGCTCCGACGCGAGACTCACCGCTCGCGCACGCAGACCGGTGCGGGCCTCCGCAGCGCACCTCGGCAGGTCTCGCTGCGGACGAGCGGCGACGGCGGCAACCCGACTGACGACCCGCCCGAGCCCGCGCCAGAGGATCGTCCACCGGATCTGGGGGTCGCCGAGAGAGGAGCACGGCCGCGTTGGTGAGCCGGTCGTCTTGCGGCCGACCGCCGCGAGTGAGAAGGTCCGCCGGTGAGCGGACGGACTGCTGATGTGGTCGATGTGGTCGTGCGACACATGGCAGCCGAGGATCGCCAGGACCTCGAGGCGACGCTGGAAACGTTCACCGATGAGTGCTGGTACAGCGTTCCCGGGCTCGGTGTCGAGCTGCGCGGCAAGGACGAGATTTGGCACTGGTACCGAGATCTGTTCGCCGCCGTTCCCGACTTCCGCAATGCCGACGAGCGCTACTGGGTGTCCGACCGGACCGTCTTCTGCGAGGCTCGCGCCGAGGGCACTCACTCGGGCGACTGGATGGGCTGGGCGCCGACCGGGCGACGCTTTTCGTCGTCCATGCTGTGTCGCATCCCGATCGCTCCTGACGGGCTGATCGAGGCAGAGGTCGTCTATCTCGATGGCGCCGACGTCTTTCGACAGCTGGGCCTGATCCCAAAGGCCGGCGGACGTCAGGAGCGAGCGATGCAGGCGATGCACCGGGCCCGCATGCGGCTCCGCGGGCGCTGACCGCGAACCCTCCCCGCGCCTGGGTGCGGCCGGCGGCGTTACCCGCGACGCCCTCCGCGCGGTCGTTTCGTGGCCGAACCGGTGGCGCGACCGATCGGCGCCAACGTCACCGCTTTCACCCAAGAGCAGGCGCGCGCGAGCGGACGTCGACACGCCTGCCGTTCGTCCAGGGCGGGCACCAGATTAGAGTCGGTGTGGCTTTCGCTTGCAGCGGCGAAGCACGCGAGAGTTCTCATCTAACGCGGCCACGCCGGAGACGGAGGCCAGCGATACGTCATCCCGCGCGTTCAATCGTGACGTCGAAGTCGCCGCTCCGACGCTCGGTCGGGTCCATCTCGCCCTCGAAAGAGGGTTCGTCGTGGTCGTTCTCTTTGGTTTCTCCTTGGTCGGGGGTTCAGCGTGCGACGTAGCCGCCGTCGACGGGGAGGGCG
>DASQXU010000287.1:0-2399 GCA_035639555.1 Thermoleophilaceae bacterium | reverse complement strand
TTGCCTCCCCGGGCTCGCGCGCAGTCTCCGAGGAATATCTCGCTCACGCCGACATAACCACCACCATTGCCCAGCGTCAATCGAACGGGACCTTCCGCTCCCCGGCGCCCCCGTGGTCTGGCGCGCTGCTCCTTCCGCCTGAACGCGTTCGCGGGCCACGGCACGCCTTGCTCCTCCTGCCTCGATGCGATAGCGCGGCTTGGGGGTGTTTGTGCCTGGCCCGCTCGCCGCCGATCGTCCGTTGCGGCGGCTAGAGAGTCGTCGCTCGATCTCGATTGGCTGTGCTCAGGTCATGTGACGGCTTGGAGGTGCGGGAGCGCGTCGAGGTCGGGCAGTGCTGTGACGTCCTCTTGCTCGTTGGGGTCGGTGCGTGCGAGCACGCCCACGGTCGGCTCGGTGTCGCTGCCGTTGACCACGAGGTGCGGGACGCCGTTGGGGATGTAGATGAAGTCCCCAGGGTTCGCGACGACCTTGTGCTCCAGTCGCTCACCGGAGAACAGCACCATCTGGCCCTCCATCACGTACACGGCGGTTTCGTGGTCGTCGTGCTGGTGAGCGCGGGCTCGCGCTCCGGGCGGGAGGCTCGCAAGCTGCAGGCAGAGGCCACGCGCGCCGGCGGTGGTCGCCGAGATGCCGGCGGCGTAGGTCACCCCCGTGTTGCCCTCGGCCGCGTCGCCCGCTCCGACGAGGACACAGTGCTCGGTCATGTCAGATGTCCTTCAGGTCGAGTTGGTATGCGAGCGCCATCCAGCTGTGCTCGCGCGCCAGGGAGCGGCCGGTGAACATCTCACCGATCTCGATGTCGAACGCGGGCGCCCGGCGGAAACCGACCCGCTCGTACAGGCGCGTGGCGACCGGCATGTGAGGCGCGGTGTGCAGGCCGATCGCGATCGCGGCGCGCCCCCGCGCCCGCCGTACGCACTCCCGCGCCAGCGCCGCGCCGATCCCCTGCCGTCGCCAGTCCGCATGGACGGCCAACGTCCGGATCGACGCCCAACCGGCCGGCCACCGCTCCAGCGCCGAGCGCGAGGCATCCGGGTAGAGGCCAATCGTCCCCACGAGCCGACCGTCGCGCTCGGCGACGATCACCTCGCACTCGCCGGCACGCGAGCGCACGTCGACGATCTCGCCGATGTAGCGCTGCCACGCCGCTGGCGGGAGGTACGGGCGGAACACGCCGTACACTTCGCCGAGCAGCCCGCCGAGCGCGTCGAACTCGTCGCTCCGCGCATCCCGGATCCATGCGGCACCGCTCGGTCGGAACGGTCGATCCTCCTCCGCGGCTATGCTCCCCATGGGAGTACCTATATACTCCCATAGGGACCATGAGTCAACCGGCAAAATTGACGACCACCTCCTACGTGATCCTCGGCCATCTCGCCCTGCGCGACTGGTCGACCTACGAGCTCGCCCAGCAGCTCAAGCGCAGCACCCGCCACTACTGGCCGCGCGCCGAGAGCAAGATCTACGAGGAACCCAAGAAGCTCGTCGCGCACGGTCTCGCCACGGCCACGCGCGAGTACACCGGCCGGCGCCGGCGAACGGTCTACGCCATCACCGACGAGGGCCGCACGGCCCTGCGACGCTGGCTCGACGAGCCCGGGCAACCCCCACTTGTCGAGTTCGAGGGCGTGCTCAAGGTGCTGTTCGCCGAGCAGGGCACAAAGCAGCAACTGCTCGCGACGCTGCGCTCGATCCGCGAGCAGGCCCAACGGACACGCGACGAGCACGCCGCACTCGCCGACGACCTCTCCCGCACCGGCGGCCCCTTCCCCGACCGCCTCCACGTCAACGAGCTCGTCTTCCGATTCATGTGGGAGCAGATCGACACCGTCATCCGATGGGCCACCTGGGCCGAGCAGCAGGTCGCGGACTGGCCAGAAGACATCACCCGCCCCGACCAAACCGGCGCGGGAACCGTTCTCCGACAGGCGGCCAGCGAACGCTGAACCGCCGCACGCAGAAAGGCACGCCGGCGCCGCCGTCGCGCTCAGTCTTGGCCGGCACAACTCGGGTGGCGCGTCGAGTGTCGTTTCCATGTGTCCGGGCACTGTCCCGGCGCGTCGCGCTGACGGACGCGCTGCCGCTTTCGCCTGACAGCGCGAGCGGCCGACGTGTCACTGGGGCTGCTCCCTTCCATGCAAGGCGGCAGGCGCCGCTCCGTCGCCTTGCGTGGGTCAAATGGGATGCGTGAGCCGGCTCGCCGGTCAGCGCAGCGGAGCGCCGCGGCACCGCCGTCCGACTCGGCCACGACACCGGTTCGCGTCAGGCGCGGAAGGGCACGCGCGAGCGATGGGCCGGGGGGTCGCCGTCGTTGCGCCGACGCGCAGCGCCGGGATCCACGGTCGTCGCTCCGACGGAAACGACCCCGCCGGCGTGGCGCGCGGGGCGCCACCCAT
>DASQXU010000286.1:0-3779 GCA_035639555.1 Thermoleophilaceae bacterium | reverse complement strand
TCGTCCGGCGCGTCGTCGGCCTCGAACGCCGAGTGGTGCACCGCGGGCATGAACTCGTGACTGAAGAAGGCACGCAGCACCTGCCGGATGACGTCGGTGGCTATCACCCGGTTGATCCCCAGCCGCGCCGCGAGCATCGCGGCCAGCGTGGACTTGCCGACGCCCGTGGTGCCGCCGATCATCACCACCAGCGGGCGGTCGAGCCGATCGAGCCGGCGCCAGTCGCGGTAGCGGCGTACGGCGAGCTCCCCCTGCTCTACAAGCAGCACCTCCTCGCACAGCGCGTGGAGGCCGGCGGTGTCGATCTGCCCGTCCCCACGCTCCCCGAGCCTCCGCTCCACGACACGCGCGAGCTCGAACGCCCGCTCCGGCGCCAGCCCGGTGGCCGAGAGCGACTGGGCCATCAGGCCCTTCGAGTACGGAAGGCCGTGCCCTTTGTGGACGACGATCGTCTCGGGGTCGGTCACGAGGCGGGTTGTGGTCCTCGACGCCGGGGTATGGGCGAACCTATCGCGACGGGGCCGCCGATGGGAGCGACCGACCGCCCTCAGGCCTCGGCCAGCTCGATCAGCAGGCGGTCGAGGTCGCAGTCGAGCCCGAACGGCCGGTGGCGCAGGAAGGCCACCCGGGCGCCCTCGGCCCGGGCCCGGACGGCCACGGTGTCGATCGCCGCCGCCTTCAGCTCGGTCAGGTAGACCTGGCAGCGCTCGGCGACCGCGCGGTCGAGGTCGCGGGCGAGCTCGGCGCGGCGGGCGAGCGCGCCCGAGCGAACGACGGGCTCGATCCGGTCGCAGCCCTCGGCGCCGGTGGTGAACAGGGCAACCCGGGCGCTCGGGTCGAGCGGCTCGGCGGGCTCGGAGACGAGCGCGAAGCGCGCCACCCGCCCCGGGCACAGCTCGGCCACCTCGGCCGCGAGGCCCGCGTCGCCACGGACAAGCGCGAGCTGGGCGCGAAGCAGCCGGTAGGGGCCGAGGCCGTCGAGCGCCCCCGCGCGATCGCCGACGACGCACGCCGTCCCGTCGACCTCGACAGGCGGGACGGTCGCCCCCGAGCCCTCGATCACCAGGACGCCCGGATCGATGGATAAGGCGAGGGTCGCCGCCTCGGCGACGTTCGACTCGGCGGCCTCCCCGGCCGGGCCCCCGCCCACCCGCCGGCAGCCGACGCTCGGCACCCCGGCGAGGGCGGCGCCCTCGAGGTAATCGGAGGCGGCGTGGGCGCCGTTCGCCGAGAGCGACAGCAACTCGTCGACGCCGGTGCCCGGGCGGGCGAGCCGCGGCCGCTGCGGGCCGCCCCGGCCGACGCACACGAGGACCGGGCGCAGGCCGCGCTCGCGGAGCAGCCTCGCCCAGTGGCCGGCGACCGCGGTCTTGCCGACCCGCTTGCCGGTCCCGATCACCGCGAGCTTCGGGCCCCCGAACTCGATCGGCTCGTAGGTCGGCGGCCGCAGCTGCAGGCCGGGCGCCTCGTAGGTCAGCCCGAGGTGCAGGGCAAGCGCGGCGAGCCGCAGCCGTTCGGGCGTGGCCAGCGCTGGCTCGTCGGCCAGGTCGACGACCGACCGGGCGTCCGGGGCTAGTCGGCCGAGCCCCTCGCTCGGCACCCGCGGCAGCTCCACGGGACGGCCGTAGTGGCGCGCGGCCTCCTCGAGCACCCCCGGCCTGAGCTTCTCCCCTCCGCCGCAGAGCACCACGCCGGCCAGCCCGCGTTCGCGCTCGAGCCGGTCGAGGACGGCCCGGACGGCCGGGGGCTCGTGGTCCCCGTCGACGAGGGCGATGACCGGCCCGCGGCTCACCCCGCCATTCTCGCGCGGCCTTCGGGCGGGCAGGGGGCCTAGCCCCGCACCCTCTCTCCGGCCAGCGACTGGTCCTTCTCGTACTCGTACGTGCGCGGGTCGAAGGCGATGATCGGCTCGCGCTCGGCCGACGGGTACTTGCGGTAGACGGCGACCCACTCGGGCGAGGCCTCGATGACGTTGTAGCAGGGCTTGGTCTTGCCCCGCAGACGCGTGGTGGAGACCGTACCCGCGTTGACCACGAACAGGTTCTCGAGCCTCCAGGCGTAGGGGACGTGCTTGTGGCCGGAGAGCACGAGGTGGACTCCGGCCCGCTGGAGGCACTCGAGGGTGTCCCCCGCGTCGTGCACCACGTTGCGCTCGCGGCCCGTGCCCGGCACCGGCAGCAGGTGGTGGTGGAGCACGAAGATCCGCAGGTAGGCCTCGGCGGCTGCGAACCGGTCCTCGATCCACGGGTAGCGCCCGCGTCCGATCACGCCGTGGTCGAGGTCGGGCTCGGTGGAGTCGACGGCCAGGATCGAGACGCCTCCGGCGTGCAGCTCCGAGCCGCGCTCGCCGAACAGCTCCTCGAAGTGGACGTAGCCGACGTTGCGCGAGTCGTGGTTGCCGGGCACCACGATCAGCCGCTCGCAATCGACCCGGTCGAGGTACTCGCGGGCGGCGACGTACTCGCCACGCAGGCCGTCGCCGGTGAGGTCGCCGGAGACCACCACCACGTCGGGGCCGAGCTCGTTCACCTCCGCGATCGCCTGCTCGAGGAGCTCGGGGACGAAGTGCGGCGAACCGCAGTGCAAATCGGAGAGCTGGACGATCCTCAACGAGCTCACGCGACCCGCTCGCCTGGCTCGCGGCGGAGGGCGACGTCGAGCCGCGCGTCCGTCGGCACCGGTCGCTCGCCCCGGAGCGCGGCGCGCACCTCCAGGTAGTCGCGGGCCTCGGCCACGTCGTGAACGCGGAGGATGGCGGCGCCGCCCTCGACCGCGGCGTCGAGCGCCGCCAGCGTCCCGGCCAGCCGCTCGGATGGCCGGCGGCCGGTGAGGGCTCCGATGAAGTCCTTTCGCGACGCGGCCACGAGGAGCGGCCGTCCGAGCGACCGGAGCTCCGCGAGCCGGCGCAGCAGCTCAACCGACTGGGCCGGCGTCTTCGCGAGGTCGAGGCCAGGGTCGAGCACGATGCGCTCCTCGACGACCCCCCGGCGCCGCGCCTCCGCGGCGCGCTCGGCGAGCAGCGATCGGACCTCGACGACCACCTCGCGGTAGGCCGGGAACCCCTTCGTCTTGGGCGGGATGCGCGTGTGGGTCAGCACGAGCGCCGCACCGGCCGACGCGCACGCCTCGGCGAGCTCGGGGGCGCTGAGGGCGCTCACGTCGTTGATCATCACCGCCCCGGCGTCGAGGGCGGCTCGGGCGACCGGCGCGCGCCAGGTGTCGACCGAGACCTGGACCCCGTCGGCGGCCAGGCGCTCGACCACCGGGGCCACCCGCGCGATCTCCTCGCCCACGGAGACCGGCGCGCGGTCGGTCCGCCCGGACTCGCCCCCGACGTCGACGATCGCCGCGCCGGCGGCGGCCATCTCGAGGCCCCGCCCGACGAGCTCGCGGGCGCTTCGCGGGCCGGGGTCGGAGAAGGAGTCGGGCGCCGTGTTGAGGATCCCCATGAGCAGCGGGGACCCCGGTCGCAGCTCGAGCTCCCGGGGACCGAGGAGAAGCTTCACCGGCCGCTCCCACGGCCCCCGGGACGAGCCCCTCCGCGCGCGCGACCTCGGCCCAGTCCTCGAGCTCGCGGGCCACGCGCGCGTCGTCCCAGCCGAGCTCCCCGCCCATCGCGCGAGCAGCGGCCTCGACACCGTCGGCGGCGTCGGCGCCGAAGCGCTCGACCTCCTCGGCGACGCGGGCGTCGTCCCAGCCCAGGTCGGCGGCCAGCGCCCGGCCCACCCGCTCCGGGACCTGGCTGTCGGGGGCGCACACCTCCCGGGCGGCGAGCAGCC
>DASQXU010000285.1:0-3549 GCA_035639555.1 Thermoleophilaceae bacterium | reverse complement strand
CGCGCCGGCGAGATCGAGCTGCAGATCCCGAAGCTCAGGGAGGGGAGCTACTTCCCGAGCTTCCTGCGGCCGCGCAAGCGTTCAGAGCAGGCCCCTGTAGCGGTCGTCCAGCAGGCCTACGTGTGCGGCGTCTCGACCCGGCGCGTCGACCAGCTCGTCGAGTCGCTCGGCCTTCGGAGCTCGCGTTCGGAGGTCTCGCGCAGCTGCGGACTGCTCGATGACCAGGTCGAGGCCTTCCGCCAGCGCCCGCTCGAGGGCCGCTACCCCTAGCTGTTCCTCGACGCCAAGGTCGAGAAGGTCCGTGACGGGGGCCGGGTGGTGGGGGGGTGCGTGGTCATCGCCCACGCCGTCCACGAGTCAGGACGCAGGGAGATCATCGGCCTCGACGTCGGGGCGGCCGAGACCGAGGCCTTCTGGCCCGAGTTGCTGCGCTCGCTCGTCGCCCGGGGCCTGGTCGGGGCCGAGCTCGCCATCTCGGACGCCCACCCAGGGCTCAAGGCGGCGCTGGCCCCGGTGCTCGGCTGCCCCTGGCAGCGCTGCACCGTGCACTTCCTCAGGGACTGCCTCGGCCGCGCGCGCAAGGACCAGCACGGCCTCCTGGCGGCCCTGATCCGCCCGATCTTCGGGGCCGGCTCGGCCGAGGAGGCGCGGGCCCGGCTCTCGGAGGCGATCTCCGAGCTCGAGCGGCCGCTGCCCAAGGTGGCGGCGATGCTCGAGCAGGCGGAGGAGGACGTGCTCGCCTTCTATGCCTTCCCCCAAGACCACTGGCGCAAGCTGAGAAGCGCCAATCCGCTCGAGCGCTTCAACCGCGAGATCGGCCGCCGCACCGACGTGGTCGGGATCTTCCCCGACGAGCGCTCGCTGATCCGGCTCACCTCGATGCTGGCGATCGAGGCCAATGACGAATGGCTCGTGGGTCGCGCCTACATGAGCAAGCAGTCGATGGAGCCGCTGCTCGAGCAGCGGCTCCATCGACCAGAGGAAGAGGAGGTACTCGAGCTCCAGCCGGCCTGAGCAGCCACCGTCCTCACCGACGAGGTGGGCGCCTTCCTCTTACACCACTTCCTGGGACTTGACTCCGCGTCCCACGGCCCGCCGGCGGTGCGCCGCCACCATCGGGGCCACCGCGGGCAGCATCATGGCCGCGATCATCAGCGCCCAGGTCACGGCGAACCAGCTGAGGCCGCCGAGCTCGCCCCCGGCCCGCTGTCCATCCCGCCCATGCGGCGGTCGGTCAGGACCCAAGCGCCCGCGGACAGCGCCAGCAGCAGGCGACCACCCGAGCCTGCGCCAGCCCGCCCGGCGGGGTCGGGCGCCGCAGCGCAGCGGCGCTCATCTCTCCTCAGGCATCCGGGTACTCGTCCTTGCGATAGACCTGCGGCACATCCGGTCCCGGCTTCGGCGTCCGCTCGAGCAGGAACGAGCTGTACGTGGTGACGAACGCGTCCGGCGCCTGCACCGTGTAGGTGTGGTAGATGGTGCCGTTCTCGCGTGCGAAGGCGATGAAGCTCGGAGCCTCCCGCAGGCCGTCCTTGAGATCCGCCCCTACCTGTTCGGACCATTCCTGGAGGAACTCCGGCGGGTTGGCGAGCAGCTCCTGTATCTCGGGGCTCTGCTCCGCCTGCTCGGGAGTCAGTGCGAGCCCGTAGTCCCAGGGGAAGTCGGTGTCGTACGTCGAAACGTAGGGGAATGACCACCCCATCCGCTGCTTGTAGGCGGTCAGCTTGTCGATCGGCGCGCGCGAGAAGCAGATCAGCGTCACGTCCTGGTAGTTCAGGGGCAAACGCGTGGGGTCGAGCTCGTCCCCGAGTGTTGTGCATCCCGGGCACGCGCCGACCGTGTAGTCCGGCCCGTACATGATGTTGTAGGCCAGGAGCTGCGAGCGGCCGTCGAAGAGCTCCTCGAGCGTCTTCTTCCCGTCCCCGGTGTCGAACTCGTACTCCTTCTCAACCGGGACCCAGGGAAGCTCGCGCCGCTTCTCCGTGGCCTTGCGGCCGAGCTCGGCGTGCTCGGCCTCGAGCTTCGCGAGCTCCTCGCGAGCGACCTGCCACTCCTCCCGGGTCCCTAGCTTGTGCTGGGCCATTGCGCCTCCTCGTCGTCGTGGTCTCGGAATGCAGACCGGGACGGCCGCCGAAAGTCATCGCCCTGGCGCCGGTGCGAGACTGCTCCCTGTGACAGTCCGGGCATCATGCCCTACTACGAGTCAGCGGATTTCGAGGCCACGCGCGGTTTCTATAGCGGATGCTCGGTCTCGAAGAGGGCACCTTGCGGCGGCGGCTACATCGGCTTCGGCTCCGGCCAGGCGCAGGTCCTCTTTGCGCCGCCGGGCGTAGAGCCGGCGCTGCCCAAGATGGGCGTGCTTCGCTCGGCGCCGTCGACGCGGCCCACGCGGAAGCGGTGCGGGCCGGTCACGAGGTGATCTACGGTCCGGTGGACGAGCCGTGGGGCGTCCGTCGCTTCTTCGTTCGCGATCCGCAGGGCGTGGTCATCAGCGTGCTGGCACACCGGTAACCGCCGGCATGCTCGGCACGCCGCACCACTACGCCTACGTCGTCGACGACATCGAGGCGACCGTGGAGCGCCTAGTCGACGGGCTCGGCGCCGGGCCGTTCTTCCTCATCGAGAACGTGCCGGTGGAGAACGTAGTGTCGGGCGGTGAGCCGGCAGATTTCCTTCACAACTCCGCGTTTGGCTACTGCGGTGACGGCGCGATCGAGCTCATGCAGGCCATCAGCCTGAGGCCCGAGCGCGTCGAGAAGCAGTTCTCGGGCCCCCGGCCGCGAGTCCACCACGTCGGCTTTGTCGTGCCGCCGGCGGAGGTAGCCGAGCTGCGGAGGTCGCTCGACGAGCGAGGCCTGCCGCAGTACCTGAGCTCTCAGCTCGGCGAAGTCGAGACGACTCTCCACGACGCCTCAGCCGTCCTCGGCCACGACCTCGAGATCCATGTGGAGAACCAGGGCCTGTGCGACTTCTTCGGGATGGTGAGGGGCGCCGCCGAGGGCTGGGACGGCTCGGAACCGCTGCGGCCGGTCGAGAGCTGACCTCCCCGCGCCGTCTCAGCGGCGTCGCCGGCGCGTGATCAGCCAGGAAACGAATCGAGGGCCACGCCGCGCTCGTCGTCCGTGGTGCGCGGCCAGCATCTCGCGCAGGCGCTCAACGGCGCCAGCTGCCTCGCCGTCGCTCAGCGTGGCGAGGCCCGCGCTCGTGTCCTGAAACCCTCGGACGACGGCGAGCGCGTCGTCGCAGCCGAGTCCGATCGCCTTTCGCGCGGATGCGCCCGGAGACGGTGCCTGAGCTGATCGAGCGCTTCGGCGTGCGGATGGGAGAGCCGCTGTCCGGGGGCTGGGTCCCCCGCGTCTGATCAGGTCGGCGGCGGTGGCCCGGGCCCGCCCCCGGCTGTTCGTGATGGGCCGCCGTCAGCGGGCGCTCCGCTGCGGGTGCCGCGCTTGATCGTCATCCGTAGCCGGAGCCGCGGGACGAGGGTGGCCCAGAGGAGGGCAGCGCGACAGCGTGATCTCGGGCCGTTAGGCGGGCCCAACGCGGAGCACC
>DASQXU010000284.1:0-2218 GCA_035639555.1 Thermoleophilaceae bacterium | reverse complement strand
CGGGTTCGGCCGCCGGACGGCGCGCCGGTCCGCTTCGATGGTTGGCTTTCGCTGCTCGCGATCCTCGAGCGCCTCGTCGAGGAGCGGCCGGTGGGCCCGGGCCGGTCGGGCTCGCCGAGCGGTCCTCCGGGCGCAACCTCGCGAGAGGACCAGGGCTAGAGGCCGCGGCGGATGGCCTCGGCCGCGAGCTCGACGCGCGAGGAGAGGTCGAGCTTGCGCAGCGCGCTCGAGACGTGGGCCCTGACCGTGCGGCGGGTCAGGTAGAGCCGCTCGGCGATCTCCGGGTTCGAGCGTCCCTCGGCCAGACTCGCGGCCGAGGAGGCCATGTTCCGTCGCCGGCATCTGCGGCAGGGGTGCTGTGGTGCCCGATTATCGACCCGTGCAGGCAAGGGGTCAACGGAGCGTGTCCCCCACAAGGGGTAGTCGAGTACGCAGAGCGCGTACCGTCACGGCATGCGGACGGCGGTCGGTCCCTATCGCCGTCGGTTCCCCGACCGCGAGGCGCGCGTCGCCAGCTGGCGCCGCTACGCGGCTCTGGTCGACGCGACCGAGCTCTTCACTCCGGCGGACATCGAGCTCGCCGCCCCGCAAGGCGGCCCAGCACGCGTTCGCGCGCGAGCACTTCGAGCGGATCCCGACGCGCGCGACGACCCAGGACTTCCTCGCGGCCATCGAGCAGACGCGGCCAACCCTCGCCGAAGACATCGTCGAGGGGTTTGAGCAGGACAGGACCAGGTTCGCCCGCTACTGACGACCAGGCGCAGTCGATGCCCGCGTCGGTCGGATCGTGGACCTATCGGGCACCGCGCGATCACGGCGCGGGGGTGCGCTCGAGCGGAGCGGGCCGCTGGGCCGGCGCCCGGACCGCGGCGCGCTCGGCCCGCCGCGCCATCCACTCGGAGCCCGGGGTGTCGGTCAGCCCGTGGGCGAGGATCGAGCAGAAGACGGTCAGGCCGGCCAGATCAAACAGATCGCCGGCCGCGGGGATGCCCTCTCCGAGGACGAACAGCGAGAACGTCATGGTCGCGACCCCCTTGGGGCCGAACCACGCCATGAAGAGCTTCGACGCGACGTCCAGGCGCGTTCCGGCGAGCGCGGCGAAGATCGCGACCGGCCGAGCCACCAGCAGGGTGAAGGCCGCGATTCCCACCGCGGCCCAGCCGTCGTGGAACAACAGGTCGAAGGTGAACAGGGAGCCGAAGACGACGAAGACCCCGAGCTTGACGATCTCCACGATGTCCTCGGCGCGCCGCTCGAACGACTCGCGGACGTCGGCGCGCCTGATCCCCAGGGTGATCGCCGCCACGAACACGGCGATGAACCCGTTCGCCTGGGGCTGGAGGACCGCGGCCCCGTAGGCGGCGAACGCAGTGCCGAGCCCGAAGAGGGCCTTCTGGTGCGGCGGAATCTCGTGCCGGACGCCGCTCGACGGCAGCAGGCGCGCCGCCACCAGGCCGACGGCGAGCCCGGTGAGCGCGCCGAGCGAGACGTCCTCGAGCACGAACCGCCACCACACGAAGTCGCTCCCGCCCGACCCGAGCGCCGCGGTCAAGGCGAGCACCGGGGCCAGGGCGAGCCCGTCGTTCAGCCCCGACTCGAGATTCAGCGAGTGGCGAATGATCCGCGGCACCCGGGGATTCGTCACCACCCCGGAGGAGAGAACCGGGTCGGTCGGCGACAGCAGCGCGCCGAGCAGGAACGCCTCGGTCCAGGTGAGGTCGGTGAGCGCCTTCGCCGCCAGGGCCACCAGCGCGCCGGTCACCGGCATCGCGAGCACGAGCTTGCGCAAGGGAAGGTGCCAGGCGGTCTGGAGCATCTCGGCCTCGACCTCGAGCCCGTCGCGAAACAGGATCACGATCAGCGCCACCACGGCCAGCGCGCTGACGAAGCTCGAGCGGGGGTCGAGCTCGAGCACCCCGAGGCCGCCGCGCCCGAGGACGAAGCCCACTAGCACGAACAGCGCGGCGAGCGAGAGCATGCTCCGGCGGGCCAGCCCCGAGAGCATCGCCCCGGCGACCAGAAGCGCCCCGAGCACCGCGAGCGGGGTGTCGACGACCGCGCCGGCAGCGGCCACTGATGTGAAAGCGGCCCTCACGGCCACAGGGTCCCAGACGGCGTGCGCCTACAGTGTGCGCTCGGTGGCGGCCGCAACCTCGACCGCCCCTCGCCTGTTACGGGCCTGGATGAGGGGCCTCACCCGACCTCTGGGGGTGGCGCT
>DASQXU010000283.1:0-12281 GCA_035639555.1 Thermoleophilaceae bacterium | reverse complement strand
TCTATCCCGGCGTGCTCCAGGACCCGATCATGTGGTTCGTCCTGGCGGTGGGGGCCGGTGAGCTCTTGGCGCTGAGCCGCCCGGCGCCTGTGGCGGCCGAGCGCCCCGCGGCGCCCGCGCCGGTGGCGCCGTGACGGACGGCGGAGGATCGACCGCGCTGGCCCCTGCGCCCGACCGCGAAGGCGTGCGGGCGCGACGCGCCCGGCTCGGCCGCGGGGGGCTGTTCGCCGTGCTCGGCGTCCTCTTCGCGCTGATCGCGATCACGCTCCCCGAGCTCGGCTCCGACCCGTGGCCCTTCCGCACCGGCCCCGTCCACCCGCACGGGCTCTTGGCGCCGCTCGTGCGGGCGGCGGGCGAGAAGTGGGACCTCGGCGTCCTGCGCGCCGCCGCCTTCATAGCCGCCCTCGGCGTGGCCGGCTTCGGGGCGGTCGCCCTGAGGCGGCGCTCCGCCCCGGTGTGGAGCGCGGTTGCCGCGGTGCTGGTCGTGGGGGCTTTGCTCGCCGGCCCGCCCACGCTGCTCCAGCTCGGGCTGCGGCAATCCACCGCGCCGTGGTTCTACACCAACGACTCGACCTACCAGACAGAGCTCGCCGGCGACCTCCTCCTCCACGGCAAGAACCCCTACGGACACGACTACCGCGCCTCGGGGCTCGAGCGCTTCTACACCCGCAACGGCACCGTCTCGGAGCGCGTCCGGCGCCGCGAGGTCGCTCTCCGCCACTACGCCTACTTCCCCGGCACGGTGCTGACCGCGGCCGCCTGGCGCCTGCTGCCCACCCCCCTGGACGACTACCGGCTGTTCCTGTTGATCGTCACCCTCGCCACGCTGGCCGCGGTCATGGCGTTCCGGGCGCCGCCGGCCGTCCGCCTGGCGGTGGGGGCGCTGGTAGTGGCAAACCCGATCGCCGTGCGCTCGGCGTGGTTCGGGCAGAACGACGCACCGAGCATCCTGTTCCTGATCCTGGCTTTCGCCCTGGCCACCCGCCGACGAGCCGGCTGGTCGGCGGCCAGCCTGGCAGCGGCCGTCTTGCTGAAGCAATTCGCGCTCGTGGCGGCGCCGTTCCTGGCGCTGATGCTCGTGAAGCAAGGGATCGGCCGAAGCGATCTGCGCCGGGCCGCCCTGGTCTTCGTGGCCGTGCTCGCCGCGGGCATCCTCCCGTTCCTCGCCTGGGACCCCTCCGCGTTCGTGAAGGACACCGTCAAGTACGGCGCCGGGACTTACCGGATCGTCGGCTACGGGCTCTCCGCGATCCTGCTGCGCCTCCACGTCATCGCCCACCGCGAGGGCTCCTATCCGTTCGCCCTGCTCGCCCTGGTGATCTGGGTCCCGCTGACCGCCTACCTGCTCGTCTCCCAGTGGCGGGCGCGGGAGCTGTGGGTGGGCGCGGCCGGGTTCGCGATCTCGATGACCGTGCTGCTCTTCATCGGCCGGACCTTCAACAACTACTACCTGATCTGGCCGATGATGGGGGCCGCGATCGCCGCCCTGGTCGCGGCCGGTGAGGCGGCCGGCGCGCCGATGGGGTCGCGCGCAGGCCCCCGGTCGGACCGGCGACCCTGACCGCGGCCCCGCAGGACCGTCGTGAAGAACCCGCACGCGTGGCTTCGCCGGCGGACACGGACAGCTTGTGCGCCCGGCCGGCGCGGGCGCCGCCGGGATTTCCGAGCTACCCGCCGTGCCCGTGGCCGCCCCGCCGCTCGGCCAGCCCGTAGACGCCCGCCCAGCCGGTCAGGTAGATCCGCCGCGAGTCGGCGACCACCGGGTTCGCGTACTTGCCGGCCGGGAAGTGCCACACGAGGTGGCCGGTCCGGGCATCCAGCGCCCAGGTGCCATCCGGGCCGCGCTTGACCGTGCGTTGAGCGGCCGAGCCGCAGGTGCTGCAGGTGGCGTAGTAGACGAGGCCGTCCATCACGGTCGCCGCTGCGTGCACGGCGCCGGGGGCGGAGCGCTTCCAGCGGACGTCGCCGGTGGCGGCGTCGAGCGCGTAGAACCACCCGTCGTAGGTGCCGACGTAGACCGTGCGGTGCCAGACCGCCGCCGCCCCGTACACGTAGCTGCCGAGGGGTCGGGCCCAGAGGAGCTTGCCGCTTCGCGCGCCGTAGACGTACATGGTCCCGTCGGTGTTGCCGATGAACACCCGGCCGTAGGCCACGGTGGGGGTCGCGTAGAAGAACTCACGCGAGCCGAACTTGGCGTGGGAGTGGGCCTGCCAGCGCAGCTTGCCAGTTCGGGCTCCGAGCGCGTAGAGCGTGCCGCCATCCGAGGCGATGTAGATCGTGCCCCGCCAGTAGGCCGGCGAGGTGTTGACCTGGTCGTCGGCCTGGAAGCGCCAGCGCCTTCGGCCGGTACGGGCGTCGAGAGCGTAGACGCCGTGGTCCCACGAGCCGACGTACAGGGTGTTCCGGACGAGCAGGGGCGAGGACTCGAACGGCGCCCCCTTGAAGCGCCACAGCTGGTGGCCGGTCCGTGCGTCCATCGCGATCACGAAGCCGGTGGCGCCCGGGCGATCCTGCGGGCAGTTCACGAAGTCCATGTAGGCCTGGTAGACCACCCCGCGATCGACCGTCGGCGACGAGGCGGCGCAGCGGTTGAAGTCGCGGCGCCAGTCCACCCGCCCGGTGCGCGCATCGACCGCCAGGAACAGCCCCTTCTGCTGGGGCACGTACACGCGCCCGTAGGCGACCGCGGGCGGGAACTCGATCGTGTTGTGCGCATCGACGTGCCAGACCCGCCGGTAGGGCGGCCGGTGGTGGAAGTCCTCGGCGACGTGGGTCCGCTCGAGGTCGAACCCGTACATCGGCCAGGGCATGGTCTCCTCAGCCTGGCGTGAGCGCGGACCTCCCGGGCCAGCCGAGCGATCGAACTCGACGTTGGCCGAGCCCCGCTTCTTCTCGGGCTCGGTCTCCTTGTTGTACGCGTAGGCGCCAATCCCGACCACGATCAGGAGCAGGAGAAGCGCGCCACCAATGAGACGGCGTCGGCTCACGCGCGCGAAGGATGGCAGAGAGCATCCGAGCCCCCGCTAGCCTCGCTCGAGCCCTCGCCACGTCCGTTCCAGCGCCCCGGCGTCGGGACCCAACGGCAGGAGCCGGGCCCGCGGCAGGGCGGGTAGCCGGCCAGGGGTCGGGACGATGTCCCCGTGCGCGAGTCGCACCGGCCGAGGCGAGAAGCGACCGGAGAGCGCAAGCGAGCGTACGCCGCGGAGCGCGCTCACGAGGGCCGGGGTCGCCCAGCGCTCGCGACCCAGCAGCGCGGCCCCGCCCGCGCCCCGACCGAGGCCGTCCGCGAGGTCCAGGTCGGTGAGAAGCGTGTACCCGAGGCCCAGCCGGTCGAGCTCTCGGAGAACCGGAGCCGCCCGACCAACCAAGTCCGGCGGCAGGGCACCCCCCGCGAAGGGACTGCCGAGAGGCACCGAGCGGGCGCCGCGGAGGGTCGCGGCGAAGCCGTTGCGCTCGGCGTCGACCGGGTTCTCGCCCTGCCAGGTGAGGAGCGGGAGCACGACGAGCGGGCCGCGCCGCCCCCGGTCGACGGCCAGCGGCCAGGACGCCGAGTGAGCGCCAGAGCGGACGCTGACGGTATATAGGCCGCCGCGCGCCCCGCGCGGCACCCGAACGAGCAGCGTGCCGGCCCGGCGCCGGCCGGCGAGGAGGGGTCGCCTCGATCCGAGCCCGATGAGCGCGAACCGCACGGGGCGGGAAAGGGGGGCGACCCCGAACCGCGCGACCCCGCCGGCGCGCACCGCGCCCAGCGGACCGACCAGCGTCAGGTGGCGGACGTCGACGCCGGTGCCGGGCCGGGCCACCGCCCGGGTTGGGATGGGCGCCGGGGCGACCGCCCGGTTGCCGGCCTCGTCGCGCACCGTCACGGAGAAGGTGTAGTCGCCGTCTACCGCCGGGTGCCCGCGCACGAAGCCGTTCCAGAGCGCGCTGCGGGTGCGGTCGCCGCGCAAGCGCGAGACGACTCGGGTCGGTCCGCCGTCGGTGCGAAACACCCGGAACTCCGGCGCCACGTTACGCGGCCCGCGGTAGCTGATCCTGACCCGGGCCGGACGCCCGCGCTCGGGGGCGATGACGCTCGGGCGCGCCGAGCTGAGCGCGACCGCCGGCGGCCGCGTATCGACCTGGATGGTCTTGATCGAGTTGAGCGGGCGATCCTCGCCCGGCCGGACGACCCGCATCCGGTAGACGCCGTCGCGGACCACCCGACCGCGGGAGTCGCGCCCGTCCCACACATAGCGGTACCTACGGTCGCCGGCGAGCGGGCGACGGTCCACCAGCGTGCGAACGACTCGGCCGTGGGCATCGATGATCGAGAAGGTCACGGTCGCCCGCGCCGACAGGTCGAAGCCCACGCGCGCCCGGTCGCGCACGCCGTCGCCGTTCGGCGAGATCGCACTGGGCCGGACCGCGAAGCGCAGTACGACCGGCGTCTCGCTCTTGAGCTGCTGGGTCAGGAAGAACGCGGCGATCGTGGCGAGCACGAGCGCCGCGAAGGCGGCGCGGACCAGGGGGCTCCTCACGCGGGGGAAAGCTAGTGGGCAGAGCCACGCCCGGCCCGCGATCAGAATGTCGCCGATGCGAGTTCACCTGATCGACCCCTCGGGCGACGTGACGCCCTACGACCACCAGCTCGCCGCCGCCCTTGCACGGCGAGGCGCGGAGGTCGAGCTCGTGACCTCGCGCTTCCTCTATGGACCGATCCCGCCCGAGCGCGACTACCGGCTGAGCGAGTCCTTCTACCGCCTGGCCACCCGACGTGGGGTCGAGGCACGTCGCAGCCGGCGCGCGCTGAAGCTGGTCGAGCACGTGCCCGACATGCTCCGCTACCGGCGCCGGGCGGGCGGGGCCGACGTGCGCCACTACCAGTGGCTGCCCCTCGAGCCGCTCGACGCCTGGCTCGTGCCGCCGGACCGCCCGCGGGTCATGACCATGCACAACGTGATCCGCCGGGGCGATGGCGCGCGCGCGGCGGCGCTGGCCCGCCGCCTCGGCGAGCGGATGGACGCGATCGTCGTGCACAGCCGCCACAGCGCGCGCCGCCTCGCTGAGCTCGGCCTGGACACGGGCCGCGTTCGGGTGATCCCGCACGGCGCGTTCGATCACCTCGCTCACCAGCCGGCGGAGGTGCCGCTCCCCGCCGAGCTGGCCGCGGTCGAGGGGCCGGTAGTGCTGTGCTTCGGCACGGTACGCCTCTACAAGGGAGTCGACGTCCTGCTGCGCGCATTCCAGGCGGTCGAGGGCGCCGAGCTATGGGTCGTCGGCCGGCCGCTCCGGATGGCGATGGAGCCGCTGCACGAGCTCGCGCGCGCGGCCCCTGGCCCGGTCCGCTTCGTGACCCGCTACGTGAGCGACCCCGAGATCCCCGCCTTCTTCAGGCGCGCCGACCTGGTCGTACTCCCCTACCGCACCATCGACCAGTCCGGCGTCCTCTACGTCGGGCTCGCGTTCGGCAAGCCGATGATCATCTCGGCGGTCGGGGGGTTCGTCGAGGTGGCGGAGGAGGACCGGGCGGTCCGGCTCGTGCCGCCGGGCGACCGCGACTCGCTGGCGGCCACGATCAGGGAGCTGCTCGACGACCCCGAGGCGAGGGCCGCGCTCGGCCGGCGCGCCGCCGCGGCGGCCGCTGGCCCCTACTCCTGGGACTCGATCGCCGAGCGCACGCTCGCGCTCTACCGGGAGTTGCTGCGGTGAAGGTCATATTCATGGGCAAGCACAAGCGCTCGGCGGTGCGGGCGCTGCACCACCTGACGGAGCGGGACTGCGAGCTCGCCGCCGTAGTGGCGCCGCCCCCGGACGTGGACGCCCACGCCGAGCAGCGGCTCGACCTCGCCGCCGAGGCCGCCGGACTACCGCTCACGAACGACGACGACCTCTACCGGGCGCTCGCCGAACCGGGCGACTCGGAGCTCGAGCTCGACGGGACCGACCTGGTCGTCTCTTTCTTGTTCTGGAAGCGGATCCTCGCTCCGCTGATCGAGCTCCCGGCGATCGCCTGCCTCAACTTCCACCCGGCTCCGCTGCCCGATCTCCGGGGGCTCGGCGGCTACAACGTCGCGATCGTCGAGGGTTTCCCCGAATGGGGGGTGTCGGCGCACGTGGTCGACGAGGACCTCGACACCGGCGACCTCGTGGCGGTCGACCGGTTCCCGATCGACCCGGCCTCCGAGACCGCCCTGTCGCTCGACCTCAAGAGCCAGGCGCGTCTCTACGACCTCTTCCGCTCGGTGATCGACGATCTGCTCGACGGCCGAGCGCTCCCTCGCAGCCCGCAGGGCCCGGGCCGCTACGTGAGCCGTGCCGAGTTCGAGGCGCTCCGCCGGGTGGCCCCGGACGACCCTCCGGAACTCGTCGAGCGGAAGGTCCGCGCCTTCTGGTACCCGCCCCACCCCGGAGCGACCATCGACGTCGGTGGCCGCACCCTCACGTTGGTGGACGAGGCGCGGCTGCGAGAGCTGGCGATGCTGTACCGGCGCGCCGGCGCGCTTCCCTGAGCCCGTCGCTGCCGACGGCCGCCTGTATCGTCAATGTCGGTGGCCCTTACGTGCTCGTCGTGCGGAACCGATAACCCCGACGGCGCGCGGTTCTGCATGGGGTGCGGTACCGCGCTCGAGCGGGTGTGTCCGGCATGCTCCGAGCGCCTCCCTCCCGAGGCCCGCTTCTGCACGGCATGCGGCACCGCGCTCGAGGCCGGCGCCCGGGTCGCGCCGCGTCCCGAGCCCGCGGCCGGGCCGCCCCCCGAGGAGCGCCGCCAGGTCAGCGTGCTGTTCGCCGACCTCTCCGGCTACACCGCGGTGGCCGAGCGGCGCGACCCCGAGACGGTCAAGACGCTCGTCGAGCACGCGCTGCGACGCCTGGGGGCCGAGGTCGAGCGCTACGGCGGGAGCGTGGACAAGTACATCGGCGACAACGTGATGGCGGTGTTCGGCGCGCCGGTCGCCCACGAGGACGACGCCGAGCGTGCGGTCCGGGCCGGACTCGGGATGCAGCGCGCCATGGCCGAGATCAACCAGGGGCTGCCGGACGGCGTCGCCTTCGAGCTGCGCGTCGGCATCAACACCGGTGAGGTCCTCGCCGGGGCGGTCGGAGACGCCTACACGGTCGTCGGCGACACGGTCAACGTCGCGTCACGCCTCCAGTCGGTCGCCCGACCCGGCTCGGTCACGGTCGCCGAGCGGACCGCGCGGGCAACCCGCGACGCGGTGCGCTACGAGCCGCTCGCCCCCCTCGAGCTCAAGGGAAGGGCCGAGCGGGTCTCGGCCTGGGAGGCGGTCGGGCTGATCGCCGAGCACGCCCTCCGACGGGTCCGATCGGGCCAGGCCGCCCCGCTCGTCGGGCGCGACCGGGAGATCGCGACGCTCGTCGACCTCTACGAGCGGGTGGTCCGGGAGGGCCGCCCGCGGCTCGTCACCGTCATCGGCGAGGCCGGGGTCGGCAAGTCGCGCCTGCTGCGCGAGCTCGATGGCCGCATCGGGGCCGGCGGGGAGGGAGCGGTGATCCGCACCGGCCGCTGCCTTCCGTATGGGTCCGGGATCGTCTACTGGGCGCTCGGCGAGGTGATCCGGGCCGAGGCGGGGATCGTCGAGGCCGACGACTCCGAGGAGGCGTGGCGCAAGCTCGCCGCCTATGTGGGCGGCCTGCTCGGCGGCGAGGGCCCCGGCGAGCCCCCTGAGCGCCGCGCCGCGATCATCGCCCGCTCACTCGGTCTCGAGGCCCCAGCCGAGCTGCTGCCCGCCGGGGCCGACGATCCCGAGCGCGCGCGCGAGGCCTTCTTCTCGGCCCTCCGCGGTGTCGTGGAGGCCGCCGCCCGCCGGCGTCCGCTCGTTCTGGCGTTCGAGGACATCCACTGGGCGGACGACGGGATGCTCGACGCGATCGAGCACCTTGCCCAGTGGGTCCACGCGCCGCTCATGCTCGTCAGCCTGGCCCGCGACGAGCTCCTCGAACGGCGCCCGGCGTGGGCCGCCGGCCGGCACGACGCCACGCGCCTGTTCCTCGAGCCGCTCGCCGACCAGGACGTGCGAGAGCTCGTGTCCGCACTGCTCCCTCGGGGGGAGGAGTCGGTGGCCTCGATGATCGCCGAGCGCTCCGGCGGCAACCCGCTGTTCGCCGAGGAGATGGTGCGCCGCATCTCCGAGGAGGGCACCATGGACGCCGTACGGCTGCCCGACACGGTCCAGGCCGTGCTGGCGGCGCGTCTCGACGCGCTCGCCCCGTTCGAGCGCCGGCTGGTCCAGCAGGCGGCGGTGGTCGGGCAGACGTTCCCGGCCAGCTCGCTGGCCACGCTGATTCAGGCCGAGGATGTCGATCTGGCCCTCTCCTCGCTGCGGGAGAAGGACATCCTCGTGCCGGCCGAGGGGGCGAGCGACGAGCGTGAGCTGGGCTTCAAGCACGTCCTCATCCGCGACGTCGCCTACGCCATGCTGCCGAAGGCGGTCCGCTGCCGGAAGCACTTCGAGGTCGGCCGCTTCATCGAGGAGCGCGCGGGCGACCGCACCGACGAGGTGGTGGCCGTGCTTGCCGAGCACTACGGGCGCGCGGCCGCGCTCGGGCTCGAGGCCGGCGTCGATCAGGCCGAGCTCGCAGCGGTTCGCGAGCGCGCCCTTCGCTTCCTCGAGGAGGCGGGCGACGCCGCGGCCCGCCTCTACGCGAACCGCGAGGCGCTCTCCCACTACCGTCACGCGCGCAAGATCGAGGCCGACGGCGACCCCGATACGCTGGCCCGGATCGGCGAGAAGCTCGGCGACGTCTCGTTGCGTCTCGGACGGGTGGACGAGGCGGTAGCGGTATGGGAGGAGTGCCTCGCCCACCACCGCGGGCAGGAGCAGCTCGAGCGGGTCGCGGACCTGCACCGAAAGATCGGCTCCGGGCTCTCGCACAAGGGCGAGCGCCGGGCGGCGATCGAGCACTACCAGAAGGGCATCAACCTCCTGAAGGACGGACCGCCGCGGCTCGAGCTCGTGCGCCTCTACGAGGAGGCCGCCTGGCTCTACCTGCACACCGGCGACAACATGCTCGCGATCTATGCGTCCGAGAAGGCGCTCCGCCTGGCCGAGCGCCTGGGGGAGGTCAGCGCGGCCAGCCGCGCCCACGGGATCTTCGGCCGAGTCTTCGGCCGCATCGGCGATACCGAGAAGGCCCGCTCGAACCTGGAGCGCTCGGTCGACCTGGCCCGGGGCTCGGACGATCAGGAGACGATCCTCGCGCTGCTCGCGCTGGGCCGGCACCTCGAGCTCTCGGAGGCCGACCCCGACGCCGCCGAGCGGGCGTTCGCGGAGGCGCTCCGATTGGCCCAGGAGGTGGGCGACCTCCCGAGTCAGGTCGAGCTCCACGCCGCGCTCGGCCAGCTCGCCGCCTATCGCGCGCAGTGGGAACGCGTGGCCGAGTCGACCGAGGCGAGCGCCCGGCTCGCCGAGCGGGAGGGGCTCGTGGGCAAGCTCTGCCTCCCGTATGCGCTGCGCGGCCTGCTCCGCTGGCGCGAGGGCGACCTCGCGGAGGCGGAGCGGCTGTTCGGCGAGGCCCACGAGCTGGCCGAACGGGTCGGCTGGTCGGAGCTCGCCTTCCAGGCGCTCTACGGGCTCGCCGTCGCCCTGCGCGACCGGGGCGAGCTCACCGCCGCGACCCAGGCCCTCGACCGGGCGGTGGATCTCTGCGAACGGGCGGGACTACTCGCCCAGTCGATCCAGGCCGGCGCCGCCCGGGCGATCGTGCTCGAGCTGTCCGGCCGGCGCGAGGCCGCGCGCGAGTCGGCCACCGAGGCGGCCGAGCTGGCCGAGCGGCTGCACTACCCGCTCGCCCGCGCCGCGGCACTCGAGGCGCGTGGAGCGACTGCGGAGGATCCCGAGGACGGCGCTCGGCTGCTGCGCGATGCCGAGTCCGCCTGGGCCGCCTTCTCGCGGCCGCTCGAGGCGGCGCGGTGCCGGGTGCTCGCCGGGCGGGTGCTGCTCGCCCGCGACCCCGAGCGTGCCCGCCGCTTGATCGAGGAGGGAGCGGAGACCGCCGTGCGCCTCGGGGTCCCGCACCTGGCCGAGGGAGTCGGCGCCAGCGCGGGCTGAGGCGGCCCCGCTTTCGGAAACACGCTCACCGTCCCGTACCTAGCTGACCCCACGTCCGGATTCAGCCGCGGAGATGCGAGCGAGCTACGGCGTCTCGTCCCGGCCGACGACCACCACCACCTTGGCGCTCCCGCCGAGGGCCTGGCTCTCGGCGTCCATCGGCTGCCGTCCGGCGATGCCGAGCCTGCGACTCACGAGCACGGCCTGGCGGCTTGCCCCCGGGGCGTAGAGCACGACCGACTGACCGCGTTGCTGGTTCGAGCCGTTGGTGATGTTCCCGAGGCGGAAGCCCTCGCTCTGGACGCGGTCGCCGACCTGCGCGGCCAGCCCCGGGACCGTCGTCCCGTTGAGAACCGAGACGGTGACGTCGCGAGGGCTGAGCGGCGGCTGGTGGGCCGCCCGTCCGCTTCCCGACGCGGCGTTCGAGTGGGTGGAGGACGAGTTAGCGCCGCCGACCTGGCTGACCGCAAACGCGAGGGCGCCGCCGATGATCAGCACGCCGGTCACCGCGAGGACCAGGTACTCGGGTCGTCCGCGGAGCACACGGCGATACCAGGGCTCGGCGGGGGCACGCGAGAAGGGGCGTGAGGTCGTGGCCCGCGAGCCCCCCGGACGAGCCGCGGTCCGCGGGGGGGCGGCCCCACCAGCGGCCGGGGGACGCCCCGGTGGGGCCGCAGGCCGGGCGTTCGAGCTCGGTGGGGCCTGCTCGACCGCGGGGATCGCAACGGCGGGAGCCGCGCCGGGCGGCGGCGCCTTCGGCGCCGGGTCGCCGCCGCCCTTCGAGTCGTTGGTGGCCGGGGCGGCGGCGGGCGCCTCTTCCGGCGCGGTGGCGGCGCCTCGGCCCTGTTGGGCGGCCGCGGTGGCCGCCGCGGGGATGGCGCCGGTGGCCGCGGCCGGGGCCGGAGCGGCTGGCCCGCTCGCTCCGCCTCCGCCGGACGAGGCGGTGCCGGAAGGCGCCGGCGCGGGCGCGCCGGGCCCGGGCGGCGGTCGCTGTCCCGATGTCGGCGCGGCCTGGGCGGCGGGCCTGGGCGCGGCCTGCGGCGGCGGCTGGCCCGGCCGGCTCGGGGCGACGGCGCGACCGGCCCGCTCGGCGGCTCGCTCGGGCGCGCGCCCGGCCCACTCGCGCAGCCGCTTGACGTCGCGCGCCTGCGAGAAGTAGAGGGCGGAGAGCACGGCTAGGCCGATCATCGCCGCGAGACCCGCGTAGGCCCCGATCTCTTGGATCACGTGCATAGGGGAGGTGGTCGAACTCTAGATGGAGGTCCGGTCTACACCGCCGCTCTCCCGGCCGTGGAGCCGTCGCCGCCGGCCGCTCGCGTGACCTGAAGCGCTCGCTCGGCCGACAGCTCGGCCACCGCACCGGCCAGCGCCGAGGCGTCGCCGTTGTAGACGAGCTCCTCGATGCGGGCGAACGCCGACTCGACCCAGGCCGGCTCCACCGGCGGCCGCACCGCGCTCACGATCTTCTCCGCCGGCGTCGGTCGGGCCCGCTCGCCCGGTGCGAGCAGCTCCTCGTGCAGCTTCTCGCCCGGACGGCGCCCGACGATCTCGATCGCGATGTCGACGTCGGGCTCGTAGCCGGCGAGGCGGATCATGTTGCGCGCCAGCTCGACGATGCGCACCGGGTCGCCCATCTCGAGCACGAACACCTCACCGCCGACCGCGAGGTCGCCGGAGCGGATGATGAGCTGGACCGCCTCGGGGATCGTCATGAAGTAACGGGTCATGCGCGGGTCCGTGACGGTCAGCGGCCCACCCGCCGCGATCTGCCGCCGGAAGATGGGCACCACCGAGCCGGACGATCCGAGCACGTTCCCGAAGCGCACGGCGGCGTAGCGGGTGCTCCGGTAGCGGTGCTGAGCGGCCTCGATCGCCCACTCGGCCAGGGCCTTGGAGGCGCCCATGACAGTGGCCGGGGCCACGGCCTTGTCGGTCGAGACGAGCACGAAGCGATCCACGCCGGCCTCCCCGGCCGCCGCCGCCACGATCCGCGTCGCCACGGCGTTGTTGCGGACCGCCTCCACCGGGTTCGCCTCCATCAGCGGCACGTGCTTGTAGGCAGCCGCGTGGAAGACCACGGACGGGTGGTGCTCGAGGAACAGCTCGCGCATCCGGGTGGCGTCCTTGCAGTCGGCGAGCAGGGGCGTCGCCCGGCCGAAGTGACGCTCCTCCTCGAGCTCGCGGTTGATCTCGAACAGCGCGTTCTCCGCGTTCTCGACGAGCACGAGC
>DASQXU010000282.1:0-15599 GCA_035639555.1 Thermoleophilaceae bacterium | reverse complement strand
CTTGGCCAGCTTGATGCCCATCGCATACGGGATGCCGACGCCCATGGTGCCCAGGCCGCCCGAGTTGATCCAGCGGCGCGGCTCCTTGAACTTGTAGAACTGCGCGGCCCACATCTGGTGCTGGCCGACGTCGGACGTGATGATCGCTTCCCCGCCGGTGGCCTCGACGATGGCCTCGATCATTCGCTGGGGCTTGATCTCCGAGTCCTTCGTGTCCTCGTAGCTGAGCGGGTGCTTCTGGCGCCAGCCGCGAATGCGCTCCCACCAGGCGTCGAGCCGCGCGGGGTCGGTGTCGAGCGCGCGGTACTCGGCGGTCAGCTTCGGCACCACCCGCTTGGCGTCGCCCACGATCGGGATGTGGGCGGGGACGTTCTTCGAGATCTCCGCCGGGTCGATGTCGATGTGGATGAACTTGGCCCGTGGGGCGAACTCCGAGAGCTTGCCGGTGACCCGGTCGTCGAAGCGGGCCCCGACGGCGCAGATCAGGTCCGCCTCGTCCATCGCGTAGTTGGCGGCGCGCGTGCCGTGCATCCCGAGCATGCCGAGCCACTGGTCGTGATCGGCAGGGAAGCTTCCGAGGCCCATGACCGTGAGCGTCACCGGGAAGCGGTCGGCCAGGCAGAGCTCGGCGAACTCTCGCGCGGCGTTCGCGTTGACGATCCCGCCGCCCCCGTAGATCACGGGCCGGCGCGCGTTGGCTAGCGCCTTCGCGGCCAGGCGGATCTGCTTGGCGTTGCCCTCGGTGGTGGGCTGGTAGCCGGGCAGCGAGATCCGGTCGAGCTCGAGCGGCTCGTAGGGGATGTCGGCGCGCGAGAGGTCCTGGGGGACGTCGACCAGCACCGGCCCCGGGCGCCCGGTGCGCGCGATGTGGAACGCCTCGTGGATCGCCCGGGGGATCTGGCGGGGATCCTGGATCATCAGCGAGTGCTTGACGATCGGCATGGTGATCCCGGAGATGTCGGCCTCCTGGAAGCCGTCCGTGCCGAGCAGCTCGGTGCGGACCTGGCCGGTCAGGAAGACGGTCGGGACCGAGTCCATCAGCGCGTCGGCGATCGGGGTGACTAGGTTGGTGGCCCCCGGGCCGCTGGTGGCCAGGGCCACGCCGACCTTGCCCGAGGCCTTGGCGTAGCCCTCGGCGGCGTGGCCGGCGCCCTGCTCGTGGCGGCACTGGATGTGCCGGATGCCCGCGTCGTAGAGGGCGTCGTAGGTCGGGAGGTTGGCGCCGCCCGGGATGCCGAACACGTGCTCGACGCCCTCTGCCTTGAGGCACTCCATGATGGCGTCGACGGCTCGCATCGGTGCGCGCGGCTCCCTTTCGGTCCCAGAGACCACCGCGCCCGGCGCGGCGCGGTGAACGAGCCAGTGTATCAGCGGTTTTTTGGCTCTAAGCAGCCGTTTGCGCCGTCTCGTCCGGCCAGTCGAGGTCTCGGCCGCAGCGCATGCAGACCTGATCGTGGAGCGCGACGACGTTGTTGCACTCGGGGCAGCGCCGCCTGCCCTCGCGCCGGTCCCAGCGGTAGAAGATGGCGGCGAGCGTGCCGAACACCGGGATGCAGGCGCCGATCAGGAACCAGAGGAAGAACGAGCTGCCCTTCATCCGGCCGATCACGCCGGCCGAGAGCCCGAAGAAGACCGCGATGACGACGAACTCCACGGCGCGCGAGCGTCAGAGCACGCGAATGGCCCAGACGATGGCGACGATCGCCAGGACCACGACGATGATCGTGGCGAGGAACGACACGACGCCGAGCACAACCTTGAAGAGGATCCAGACCGCGACGAGCAGCACCAGCAGCGCGAGAGCCTTCCGGCCCATCTCGGAAGCGCGTTCACTCATGCCCCAGAGTCTGGCAGAGTCGCCGGCCCGGGTCCCGGGGCCGCGGCGGGTGCCCACGAACGTGCATTCACTCGCTGTACCGTCCCATCCGAGGGTCGCAGGACGACCCTAGGATGGGCCGATAGGGCGGTCAGCGCGCCGGTCGGCCAAGCCGGCGCAGCGAGTGGAGCGTGACCCTGGGCTCCCGGGCGGTCGGCCGCGACCGATGCCGCCAGTCGCCGGCCGCCGCGTCCACGAACGCCTCGGCGAACGCCCGCCCGGGGTCGGCGACCATCACCTCGCCCCGCGAGTCGACCAGGAAGGGAAGCAGCCGGAGCAGGTCGGCGACGTTGCGCCGCTCGTACAGCACGTCGGCGGCGACCACCAAATCCCACGGCGCCCGCCGCAGAGCGGCCCCGGAGGGGCGCCGCCAGTCGCAATGGGCGATCTCGACCGCCACGCCGTTGCGGGAGGCGTTGGCGGCGGTGAACCGAAGCGCCTCCGGCGACCAGTCGGTGGCGAGCACGACGGCGCCGCGCCGCGCGGCCGCGACGCTCGCCAGGCCAAGCCCGCAGCCGAGCTCGAGCATCCGAGTGCCGGCGAGCGGGCGGCCCGAGAGCTCGTCGGCCAGGGCGACCCCGCTCGGCCAGGGCTCGGCCCAGTAGGGCAGCAGGTGCTCGCGCTCGAACGCCTCCTCCACGAGGAGCGCCTCGGCGTCTGGCGGCCGCGCGATCTGGACCGGTCCGTCGGGCAGCTCGACCGTCTCGACGATCGTGCTCGGGTGGCCTGCTGCCTCCACCGGCCCTAGGCGTGCCCGACCGCGAACCCCACAGCCGCGACCACCGCCCCGCCGAGCGTGACCTGGACCAGCGAGCGGCTCAGCCCGACGTGCAGGAAGCGCTTGCGCACCCAGGCGATCGCGACCAGCTCGGTGGCGACCACCACGTAGGCGATCGCGAGCGCGGTCCCGACGTCGGAGATCAGGAAGGGGAGGGCGTGGAAGCTGCCGCCGGCGAAGGTGGCCATCCCGGTGATCAGCCCGCGGACGACCGCACGACCGCGTCCGGTCAGCTTCCCGTCGTCCGAGAGTCCCTCGGAGAGCCCCATGCTGATGGCCGCCCCGAGCGCGGAGGCGAGCCCGACCAGCAGCGCCGCCCTCGAGCCCGCGATGTAGGCGGAGGCGAAGATCGGCGCGAGCGTCGACACCGTGCCGTCGATCAGCCCGATCAGCGCCGGCTGCACCACCCGAAGCAGGCGGTCGCGGTCGCTCGAGGCGCGCCAGCGATCGATGATGGCGAAGGCCGCGTCGGTCACATCAGGGGGGTTATAGCAAATCAGTTAAAATAAGGACCGCCTAACGATTGGGTACGGTTAAGGCGATGGCGACTGCGGTGGCGATCGATCAGGAGCTCACCGAGCGGCTGCGGGCCCGCGGCCAGCGGGTCACCGGCCAGCGGCTGGTGCTCTACCGGGCGCTGCGCGAGCTCGGGCGCCACGCGAGCGCGGACGAGGTCCTGCGACTGGCGTCGGAGCGCATCCCGAACGTCTCGCCGCCGACCGTGTACGCCTCCCTCGACCTGTTCGAGGAGCTCGGTCTCGTGCGGCGGCTCGACGTCGGCTCGGGGCCCGCGCTGTACGACCCCCGGCCCGAGGCCCACCACCACCTCGTGTGCCGCGGCTGCGGTCGGGTCGAGGACCTCGACACCCCGATCGACCTCTCATCGGTCCTCAGCGCCGCCTCCTCGGCCGGCTTCGCCGCTTCCGGCGCCCAAGTGGTCGTCGAGGGACGCTGCCGCTCTTGCGCGGAGACCGAGGGCGCTCAGAAGTGCTAGCGGGCGGCGGCCCGCGCGGCGTCGAGCGACGGACGCATCGCCGCCGGGAGCCGGCGGCGCACGCGCCAGCTAGCGCCGGCGAACACGTGGTTGGCCACGGTCGCGAAGCCCTGCTCGTCGGTGCGCAGGGCCAGCAGCAGGTGGGCGATGCGGTCGGAGGGCGGGAGCTCGCGCTCGGTCGCCCGCACGCAGAAGCAGTGGACCCGGCGGCCGCCAAGCGGCAGGAGCAGCGCCCCGCTCTCTCCGACCAGCCACACGCCGAGCTCGCCGCGCTCGAGGGCGAGCCCGGTCCGGCGCTGGAGCTCGCGGGCATCATGGCCGAGTAGGTCGCCGAGGAATCCTTGGGCCACCGGCTCGGCCCCCGTGTCCCGCTCGCCCTTCGGGCGCACCACGCTGGCCCCCCGGAACGCGTACAGCTCGGGGATGATCCAGGCGTGGATGAGGGCGACGATCGCCACCGGCGCGGCCAGCGGCTGGAGGAGCAGGATCACCGCCCCGGCGCCCAGGAAGGGAACCGTGAACAGCACGGTCCATCCCTGCCAGAGGCGCCCGTAGCGGCGCAGCCAGCGCTCGTCGGTGCGCTCGCGCCAGGGGACCGACGCGAGCTCGGGGAGCGCGCCGCGCGCGGCGGCCCCGGCGGCCACCGGTCCGCCTAGCCGCCGACGATCGGCCGACGCATGACCACGAGCTCGGCCTCGCGAGGCAGCTCGCGGACGTGGGTCGCCGAGCCCGGCCCGTCGGGCACCGTGCCGATGTAGCCCTGGTCGAGTTGGGCGCGAAACTCCTCGACCGCTGCCTGGTAAGCGGCGTCGTCCTCCGCCGTCCACTGGGCGAGCGTGGAGTGCCCGCTCGCGTCCATCCGGATCAGTCTCGCCATGCCGTGCCTCCTCTCCGAAGCTCTGGGCCGATGATACGCCGGGCCTAGCATGTGGGCGGTGGATCGCGTGGTCGGGATCGTGCTCGGGGCCGGGTCCTCCCGGCGCCTCGGCAGGCCGAAGCAGACGCTTCGGTTCGGCGAGACCACGCTGCTCGGGCGCGTCGTCGAGAACGCCGAGGCGTCCTCGCTCGAGGACGTCGTGGTGGTGCTCGGCGGCGCCGCGGCCCACGCGCTGCCGAGCGCCCGCCGTGGACGCGCGCGGGTGACCCTCAATGACGCCTACCGAAGCGGCTGCGCCTCCTCGCTGCTGGCCGGGCTCGACGCCGCCGGGCCCTGCGACGCGGTCATGCTGCTCCTCGGCGACATGCCGGGAGTCGGCGCGCCGCTGATCGACCGGGTCCGGGCGGCATGGGAGCGCGAGCGTCCCTGGGGCGCGGTGACGCGGTACGACGACGGCCTCGGGCACCCGTTCGTCTTCGCCGCCGATGCCTTCCCCACCCTTCGCGAGCTGCACGGCGACAAGGCGGTCTGGAAGCTTGTCGACGGGCTCCCGGGCAGGGTCCGCGCCATCCCGGTCGCGGCCCGACTGCCCACCGACGTCGATACGTGGGAGGACTACGAGCGCGTCCTGGCCGAGGCGGGGCTCGAGGGGCTCGGGCGGGGCGCGGCCGCGCGGCCTGTCTCGGAGCGCCGTCCTACCTTGAATTAGTCGCCGGGGCGCTGAGGCTGCCGCGGCGCGACACCGCGCCGGTGCCGCGCGAGATGGAGCAAAACGCAGCCCACGTCCGCCACGGAGCGACCTGGGCCGCCTTGGGCACGAGGATCGTGCCAAAGAGGCCACGGGCTGGCCGGCGGCCGGCCTGGGCCGCCTTGAGGCACCCGGCCGGGAGCGGCGATGCGGGCGACTGCCGATCGGCAGGCTCGGTCACTTAGTGGCGGGGGTCGCGCCGCCACCCGCGGCGCGGGGCGAGCGCCCGCGGCTCTCAGGTCCGCCCCCGCCCGACGAGGCGGCGGAGGGCCCGGGCGATCGCGCCGCGTAGCGCGGCGAGCGCGAGGGACAGGCCCTGCACCGGCTGCCCGGCCTCGGCGGGGGCCGCCTGCGCCTGCTCCGGGGCGGCCGTCAGCTGTGACTCGAGGCACTGCGCGAAGCGACCAACGAGCTGCGAGGAGACGTCTTCCACCATGCCCCGCCCGTACTGGGCGACCGGCCCGGTGAGCGACAGATCGGTGACGATCTCGACCCGGGTGCCGCCGTCGGCCGACACCAGGGTCGACTCGATCGTGGCCCGGGCGGCGCCGCGGCCGCGCGTCTCGCGCGCGTTGGCCGCGAGCCGGACGCGCCGCGCGGCCTCGTCGGCCAGGTCGCGGCTGACGTCGGTGGCGAAGGCCAGCGCCATCGGCCCGACCTTCACGTTCATCTTGGCCTTCCAGTTCGAGTCGTCGACCACCTCGGTCAGCTCGGCCCCGGGCATGCACGGCACCACCCGCGGCACGTCCATGAGGAGCTCCCACGCCCTCTCCGGGGCCGCCGGGACCTCGAACGAGTTCTCGAGCCGCATCAGGCGATCACCTCTCCTCCGGCGCTCGAGTAGCGCTCCGGCTCGGCCTCGAACCGAGCCCGACAGCCGGCCGAGCAGAACCGGTAGATCGTGCCCTGGTACAGGGTGGTCTCCTTCGCGCCGGCGACCGTCACGGTCATGCCGCAGACCGGGTCGACCGTCTCTTCGGGTTCCCCCACGCCATGGCCCGGGTTAGCGTGAGACCAGGCGACGAGCTCGGCCAGGATCGCCACCGCGATCTCCTCCTGGGTGCCCGCCCCGAGGTCGAGCCCGGCCGGGCTCCGCACGCGGGCGAGCGCCTCCTCCCCGAGGCCCCGGGCGCGCAGGGCGCCGAGCACCGCGCCTGCTCGGCGGGAGCTGGCTACGAGTCCCACGTAGCCGGCGGACGTCCGAAGGGCGGCGGCCAGGACGTCCTCGTCCCTCCGCCCCATGGTCGCGACGACCACCGCGTCCGCGCCGTCCTCGAGCTCGTCCGCCACCCGCCAGCCGATCGCGCGGGCCAGCTCGGCCAGCGTGCCGGCGGCCGGGCTCTCTCCGACCACCGCGAGGAGCGGCTTCGGCAGCTGGGGCTCGACCAGGACCTCGACGGTGCCCTCGGAGGCGCACGTGCTCTCGGCGACCACGACGTCGAGCGGCGGGTCGTCCTCGGCCGGAGTCCCGCCCGGGCCGATCCGCACCAGGCGCGGCCGCCCGTCGGCCAGCGCGCGCATGGCCTCGCGGACCACGATCGGCTCCGAGCAGGCGCCCCCCACCCAGCCGAGCAGGGCGGCGTCGGGCGTGATCAGGGCGCGGTCGCCGCGCCGGGTCGAGGCGGGCCGCTCCACGTTCACGACAGTGGCCAGCGCGTAGGGGCGGCGCTCGGCGGCCAGCCGGCCGGCCTCGATCAGGACGTCGCGGCCAGAGGTCACGCGGCCAATCCCGCCTCGACCAGCGCCTCCCACACCTTGTCGGGCCCGATCGGCATGTCGAGGTCGCGGATCCCGGCGTGGGCGAGGGCGTCCACCACCGCGTTGACGTAGGCCGCCGGCGAGCCGACGGTGGCCGACTCCCCCACCCCCTTGGCTCCGATCGGGTGGTGCGGCGAGGGGGTCACGGTCTCGGCCAGCTCGAAGCTCGGGGTCTCCCAGCTCGTCGGCAGCAGGTAGTCCGTGAAGTTGGAGCCGAGGCAGTTTCCCTCCTCGTCGAACGTGATCAGCTCCATCGCCGCCATGCCGAAGCCCTCGGTCAGGCCGCCCATGATCTGGCCCTCGACGATCATCGGGTTGATCCGCACGCCGCAGTCATCGACCGCCACGACCTTCCGGACCTTCCACTCACCGGTGCCGCGGTCGACCTCGACGGCCACCACGTAGGTTCCGAAGGGGTAGGTCATGTTCGGCGGGTCGTAGTAGTTCACGCCCTCGAGCCCCGGCTCCTCGCCCTCGGGCAGGTCGGTGTAGGCGGCGAACGCGACGTCCTGGATCGTCTTGGCTCGATCCGGGGAGCCCTTCACGAAGAACCGGTCGCGCTCCCACTCGAGGTCCTCGGGGGAGGCCTCGAGCAGGTGGGCGGCGATCCGCTTGGCCTTGTCGCGCACCTTGCGCGCCACCACCGCGGTCGCCGCGCCGGCCGTCGGCGTGCTACGCGAGGCGTACGTGCCGAGACCGTACGGCGTGTTGTCGGTGTCTCCCTCCTGCACGGTGACGTCCTCGGGCGGGATGCCGAGCTCCTCGGCCACGATCTGCGCGAAGGTGGTCTCGTGTCCCTGGCCCTGAGTGCGCACCCCCAGCTTGACGATCGCCTTGCCGGTGGGGTGCACCCGCAGCTCGGAGGAGTCGAACATCCTGATCCCGAGGATGTCGTAGTTGCGCCCGGGCCCCGCGCCGACCACCTCGGTGAAGCTCGCGAGCCCGATCCCGAGCAGCCTGCCCTCGTCGCGCATCCGCCGCTGCTCCTCGCGGAGCTCGCGGTAGCCGGCCTTCTCGAGCGCCAGGTCGAGCGCCCGCTCGTAGTCGCCCGAGTCGTAGACGAAGCCGGTGGCCGACGTGTACGGGAACTGCTCGGGGCGGATGAAGTTCCGGCGCCGGAGCTCGGCGGGGTCCAGTCCGAGCTCGTAGGCGGCGGTCTGGACCAGGCGCTCGATGAAGAACGAGGCCTCGGTCACCCGGAACGAGCACCGGTACGCGACCCCGCCCGGGGCCTTGTTCGTGTAGGCGCCGTCGGTCACCACGTGGGCGGCGGGGATGTCGTACGAGCCGGTCACCACGTGGAACAGCCCTGCCCGGAGCTTGCTCGGCTGCGCGTCCGCGTAGGCGTAGCCCTGGTCGGAGAGCATCTTGACCCGCAGCCCGACCATCTTGCCGTCGCCCGTGAGCGCGAGCTCGCCCTCCATGTGGAAGTCGCGGGCAAAGCCGGTCGAGATCAGGTTGCCGGTCCGGTCCTCGATCCACTTGACCGGCCGTCCGAGCAGCAGGGAGGCCGCGGTGGCCACCACGTAGCCGGGGTACACGGGGACCTTGTTGCCGAAGCCCCCGCCGATGTCCGGGGAGATGATCTGGATGTTCTGCTCCGGGAGCCCGGCCACGAGCGCGAACACCGTCCGGTGCGCGTGCGGGGCCTGGGAGGTCATGTAGACCGTCGCCTTGCCCGTGGCCGGGTTCACGTCGGCCACGCACCCGCAGCACTCGAGCGGCGCGGGATGGCAGCGCGGGTAGAAGGTGGCGAAGCGGACGACCCGGTCCGCCTCGGCGAAGGCGCGGTCGGTCGCGTCCTTGTCGCCCGCCTCCCAGTGGTAGATGCGGTTGTCGGTCTTGCCCTCCTTGTCGTCGCGGATGATCGGCGCGCCCTCCTCGAGGGCCTGCTGCGGGCTGATGACCGGCGGGAGCGGCTCGTAGTCCACCTCGATCAGCTCGAGCGCGTCGTGGGCGACGTACACGTCTTCGGCGACGACGCAGGCGACCTCCTGTCCCTGCATGCGCACCTTGTCGGTCGCGAGGACGGCCTGGGTGTCGCCGGACATGGTGGGCATCCAGGCCAGGTTGTGCTGGGCTAGGAGCTCCCCGGTGACCACCGCGACGACACCGGGAAGGGCCTCAGCGCGCGAGGTGTCGATCGACCGGATGCGGGCGTGGGCGAACGGGCTGCGAAGGACCGCCATGTGGAGCATCCCCGGCAGGTTGATGTCGTCGACGTAGTTGCCCCGGCCCTGGATGAAGCGGTCGTCCTCCTTGCGCTTGACGCTCCGACCCAGCCACGGTGCCTGCTTCTCCTCGACGGCCATCTCGCCTCCTTACGCCTCGGTCCGCTCCGACTCGATCTCCCTCGCCGCCCACTGCACCGCCCTGACGATGTTCTGATAGCCGGTGCAGCGGCAGATGTTCCCCGACAGCGCCCAGCGGATCTCGTCCTCGCTGGGGTTGGGGTTCTCCTCGAGCAGCGCGGCGCTGGTCAGCATCATCCCGGGCGTGCAGAACCCGCACTGGAGCCCATGCTCCTCCTTGAATCCCTGCTGGATCGGGTGAAGGGCCGCGTCCCGGCGCAGCCCCTCGACGGTGGTGAGCTCGCGCCCGTTCGCCTGCACGGCGAACATCGTGCAGGACTTGACCGGCACGCCGTCGAGCAGGACGGTGCACGCGCCGCAGCTCGTCGTGTCACAGCCGATGTGCGTGCCGGTCAGCCCGAGCCGCTCGCGCAGGAAGTGGACGAGCAGGAGGCGGGGCTCGACCTCCGCCCGGTGGCGCTCACCGTTTACGACGACCTCGATCGCCTGGTTGACCGCGTCGGGCTCACTCACCTTCCTTCTCCCTCACCTCGTCCATCACGCCTTCCACGGTCTCCTCACCGGCGAAGTAGTCCCCACCGCCCTCCTCGCCACCGCGGGTCTCCGGAGCCCTCGGGACGTCGGACGACGCCGGCGAACCGGCCCCCGTCGCCGCCCCCGGCTTCTGGAGCGTCACGGTGGCGCCGCAGTTGGGGCACTCGACGACGCCCGCGCTCGGCGTCCCCGCGTGCTGTCCGGTCTCTCGCGGCACCTCGGCGCCGCAGCTCGGACACGTCTCGGCCATCTTCGATCACCTCTCTTCCTAGTCCGCGGGCGCCGGCTGGGCGGCCTTGCGCAAGCCCCGCTCGGTGAAGACCCGGACCACGTTGCGCTTGTATTCGGCGCTGCCGCGAAGGTCGCTCTTCGGCTCGGCCGCCTCGGCCGCGAGCCGCGCGGCGTCCGTGATCGCCTCGTCGTCGAGCTCCGCGCCGGCGAGCGCCTCCTCGGCGGCGGTCGCCCGGAAGTTGATCGGCCCGACCGCGGTGAGGGCGATCCCCGCTCGAGCCACGCGTCCGTCGTCGAACGAGAGGTGCACGGCCACTCCGACCGTCGCGAAGTCGCCCACCTTGCGCTCGAGCTTGAGATAGGTGCCACCCGCCCGCGGACCGGGGTCCGGGACCCGCACCTCGGTGACGATCTCGGTCGGCTCGAGCGCGGTCGTGAACGGCCCCAGGAAGAACTGGTCGAGCGGGATGGTCCGCTCCCCCCCGCTGCTCGTGGCGACGACCTCGGCCCCGGCGGCCATCAGCGCCGAGCCCCAGTCGCCCTGCGGGTCGGCGTGGGCCAGCGAGCCGCCGACCGTGCCCATGTTGCGCACGATCGGATCGGAGATCAGCGGCGCGGTGTCCCCGAGCACGCCGAACCGTCCGCGCAGCACGGGCGAGCGCTCGCACGCCTTGTGCCGCAGGAGCGCCCCGAGGCGCAGCCCGCCGCCCTCCTCGGCGGTCGCATCGAGCCCCGCGATGCGGTTGATGTCCACGAGCGCCTGCGGGGCGGCGAAGCGCAACTTCATCAGCGGGATCAGGCTCTGGCCGCCGGCCAGGACCTTTGCCTCGTCGCCGAAGCGATCGAGGATGGAAAGCGCTTCGTCCAGCGTGCCGGGCGCGTGGTACTCGAACCTTCCTGGATACACGAGGCCTCCTCGTCCCAGCCTCGGACTGCTGTCAGCCGCTTGCGGCGGCGAGTCTACTCTCCGCCCCCGGGGCCGGCAGCGCTTCGGCGCGGCCAGCCCCCCGTCTGTGGTTGGGCAAGGCGCGCCCGGGTATGCGAACTCGGTTACCCAGGGTCATTGAGACAACGAGGAAGGCGCTGCACATGACGGCAGACCAAGCACGGGGCTCCCCCGACCAGTCGAATGGCGACGAGCAGGACCGGCGACGTGCCTCTGAGAAACCGGAGAAGTACGGCTTCGCCGACAACCTTCCCGACGACGGCGAGACGGCCGCCGAGCGCGAGTACGAGGACTACGTCCTGGCGGAGCGTGACTCGGACAGCGAAGAGCCCGACGTGCTGCTCGATGCGCCCGTCGTCAAGGTCGACGAGATCAGCCTCAACGTCGAGGAGCTGCAGGCCCTTGTTTCCCTCCAGGCGGAGGTGCTCAACCTGCTGAGGCTGCACGTCGGCGCCAAGGTCTCCATCGGCCAGGTGGACCTCGAGATCAAGGGCGTCGAGGCGCAGGCGCTCCTCAAGGTGCGGCTCCGCAACGTCGCGCGGATCCTCGATCGCGTGTTGACCACGATCGACCGAAACCCCGAGCTGGTGGAGGGTCTCGTCGAAGACGCCGGGAAGGCTGTCGGCGAGCTCGGCCGGGGCGCTGGTTCTGCCGTCGGGGAGCTCGGCGCGGGCGCCGGCTCGGCGGTGGAGGACGTCGGCAAGGGCGCCGGCTCGGCGGTGGAGGACGTTGGGAAGGGCGCCGGCTCGGCCGTCGAGGACGTCGGCGCGGGAGCCGGCTCTGCCGTCGAGGACGTCGGCGAAGGCGCCGGGTCTGCGGTGGAGGACGTCGGCGAGGGTGCCGGGTGTGCGGTGGAGGACGTCGGCGAGGGCGCCGGCGAGGCGGTCGAGGAGACAGGCGAGACCGCGCAGAGAGCAGCTCAGGGCGCCGGAAGGACGGCCGGCAACGCCGCCGAAGGCGCGCGCAGGACGGCCGAGCAGACGAAGGGCACTGCGCAGACCGAGGAAGACCAGGATGCAGCGAAGCAGCGCCGCCGGACCCGGGCAAGCGAGCGCGGCAAGCGCTCGAGCAGGCGGGCTTCCAACCCCAAGCGCGGAGAGCGATAGCTCTGACCGCGCCCCGGGGATGAGCAGCAGGAAGCGGCCGGATCGCCCGCTTCAACGAACCGCCCGAAACAGGTGTTCGCTTCTTAGGGGCGCCAGGCCACGAGTCGGCGTCCGGCAGTGACCGGATGAATCTCCGCGAGAAGGTTGAGCCCGGCGCCCAGTATCGCGACGTCCGCGTCGACTCGCTCGTCAGCCGCCTCGCTGAGCCGACGCGGTCGGCCCGGTAATTCAGCCGCAGGTGAGCGGTGCCCGGAGCCGGTGCGCCGACGAAGTCAAGCGGCGCCGCGGCGCGCGTTGAAGAACTCGGGAAGTACCTGCGGCGTCGGGAGCTTCGGGATCTGCAGCCAAGCGCCGGTCGCCCGACCGCCAAGCTTCGCGCGCGCCTCCAGGCGAAAAGCGGCGTGCGGACGCCGCTGCGGGGGTAGAAGGGACGAGAAGGGAGTTTCTATGTTGTGGCTAATCCTTGGCGTCGTGCTGTTGGTCGTCGCGATCGCCGGCGGCGTGATCATCCATCCGGTCCTGTTCCTGCTGGCGATCTTGGCGCTGGTGATGTTCGTGACGCGCCACCGCTACGCGTAGCCGCGGAAGGAGGGACAAGATGGCGGGACGCCTCGATAGGGCAAAGGGTCGGCTGGCGGAGTCGATCGGGGCGCTCTTGGACAACAAGCGGCTGAAGGACAAGGGTCGTGCCTCTCGAGTGAAGGGCAGTACCAAGGGCAAGATCGACCAGGTGGCCGATGAGGTGAGAGACCGGACGCCCTAGCGCCTAGAGCAGCTGCCCCAGCGGCCCGAGGTTGAGGTTCAGATCGTCCTCCTCGAGGCCGAAGTCCTCGCGCAGCTGTTCCATCTGCTCCTCGAGCGCCATCAGCGTCTGGCCGAGGCGCTCGATCTGATCGTCGCTCAGCCCGCCCGCCTCGATGCGCCGGATCGCCTGGCGCTCCATCAGCTGGCGCAGCAGCTCGATCAACGTCAGGACGAGCTGCGCCAGGCCGCGCGCGACGTCCTCCCGCTCGGCCTCGATCCTCATCGGTCCTCCTCGGTGGCGAAGCTGTAGGGCGGCCACGGCCCGGTGACCACGAGCTGGAGCTCGCGGTGACGCGCCGCGAGCTCGTCGGCGCGGGCGCGGAAAGCCTCGATTTGGTCCTCGGCTACCAGGTACGAGCCGACGAGGATCGCCGGCGGCGCCGGCTGCTCCTGCAGGCGGCTGGCCGAGGCGAGCGCGGCTAGCGGGGGGTGAAGCTCAGCTGCGGCCCGCTCGGCCCGGCGGTGCTCGTCGACCCTCGCTTGGAGGTACTCCCGGCCGCTGCGCTCGCCGCTGCCGCCTACCGCGCGGTCGCGGCGCTCCGGGAGCACCCGCAGGCCAAGCTCGACACGTCCTCGCACGCGCTCCAGCCCCCGCGCGAGCTCGTCGCGTCGCTCGGCAAGCACCGCGGCCAGTTCCTCCTCGCTCTCGAGCTGGGTGCCGAAGCGCAGCGGCAGCACGGGTCCACGCTCCATGATCGCCTCGAGCACGCGCTCGTGGGCGAGCACGCCCTCCCGCGACGGGCGTGGTTGCAGGGAGCGGTGCCGGCTGTAGACGGCGGCGAGCCCATCGCTCTGGAGCGCACGCACCCGCGCGCCGCCCAGGCCGCGGCGGCTCGGAGGCGGCGCGGCAGCCGACGCCTCGCATATGCCATAGGCGTAGATCAGCGCCGACCCTCCCCGACGCCCTCGGCCGGCTCGAGGAGCGCGGCGGGACCGGCCTCGAGCGCCTCGGCGAGGTCCCGGCGGATGGTCGGAACGGAGCCGACGAGGAGGCGCAGGTTGAGGTAGACCAGGTCGACGTCGGCGAGGGAGATCGTGATCTCGCCGCTGATGACCACCCCGGCGTTCAGCGCCCGGTCGACCAGGTCCACCAGCGCGACCTGCCGCTGGCTGGCGAGCTGGCGGCGCTGGCTCATTAGGCCGGTTGGGCTTCGGCGACGAAGTTGTACGGCGCCCACGGGCCACCGAGCTCCAGCTCGAGACCCAGATCGCGATGGCGTTGGCGGAGATCCTCGACGGCCGCGGCGAACTCCGTGACCCGAGTCCGGTGGACGAGGTAGGCGCCGTTCAGGACCATTTCGCCGGCGCGCCCCGACAGCTCTGGGTTCTGGGGCGCAAGCACCGTCGCGGCCGCCGCCTCATCGCTCAGCCGAGCGTGTATCTCCTCCACGGCGACGTCGACCATTGCGCGCGCCTCCTCGCGGAGGCCCCGCTCGGCCTTCTTGCGCGCCAGGTAGGCGCGGCCGGCGCCTTCGGCCCCGGGCTCACTCGTCGCCGAGGGCCCGCTCCGCCCCCGAGCGGCGGCCTGCACTCGGCCCCGATCGGCGAGGACCTTGACGCTCCATTCGCTGTGGTCGCGCAGGCGCTCGAGCGTCGTCAAAAGGACCTCCTGCTCGCGCTCGAGCATCTCGCGGACGTGCGCCTCGTCGCTGAAGATCGTGAACAACCGCATCGGGACGATCGCCGCGCTCGAAAGCACGCGATCGAGCACGGCCTGGTGCGCCCGAGCCGTCCGCTCGAGCCACCCCATGTCCTCGAGGTTCCGCTTAAGCGGCTCGGCGCCGAACTCGTCGAGCGAGACAGGGCTGAGGACGATGCTCAGCCGCCCGTGGGCCAGAAGCTCCACCCCGAACGCCGGATCGACACCGCGCAGGCCGTCGAGCGGAGGCCGCTCGTCAGCCCCGATCACGCAATAGAGGTAGCACCCGAGGCCGGCCTTACTCATTCTGCGACTCGCCGGGGGCCGAGTTGCCCTCCAGCTCGCTTTCGAGGCGCGCCAACTGCTCCCGCAAGGAGCGGTTCTCCTCCTCCAGCTCGCCGGCCGGTAGCGCGCGCTCTTCGTCGGAGCCTGAACCCCGCTCGAGCTGGGCCTCGAGGCGCCTCACGCGGTCCCGGAGCGAGCGGTTGTCCTCCTCGCCCTCCCCGGCGGTAAGCCAGCGGTCGCTTTCCCACCAGTTGAGGCCGATCCTCCGCGCCGTGTCGACGGACGCCACGATCAGCCGCAGCTTTATGGTGAGGAGCTCGATGTCGAGCAAGTTGACCCGGATGTCACCGGCGATGACGACCCCCTTGTCGAGGACGCGCTCGAGGACGTCGGCGAGGTTGCCCCCGCCCTCCGCCGCGGCAGGAGCGCTCGCCGAGCCGCTCGGCGTGAGCGCCCCCGCGCCGCCTTCTGGATCGGTCGCCATCTCGTCAGCCCCTCACTTGCCCTACGCGGGTGCGCCGTGGTCCGCCTGGCTGCGTGCGTAGCGCCGGACGCGCCGGTAGCCGAGTATCTCGCCGTCCTCATCGACCTGGACCTCGTAGCTGCCGAGCATGTCGTCGGTCTCGGGGATGCGGGAGAGCTCGAGCAGCTCGACGGTGATCACCCATGTCCCGTCGTCCTCCGGCTCGAGCGCGGTGACGCTCTCGGCCT
>DASQXU010000281.1:0-2727 GCA_035639555.1 Thermoleophilaceae bacterium | reverse complement strand
AGCTGCCACCTGGGCGCCGGAGCTTCGCTCGCCGCGATCGCCGACGGCCGCTCGATCGACACCACCATGGGGTTCACCCCGCTCGAGGGGCTCGTGATGGCGACCCGCCCCGGCTCCCTCGACCCCGGCCTCCTGCTGTGGGTCCAGCGGCACGGCGAGATCGGGATCGCCGAGGCCGAACACGCGCTCGACCGCGAGGCGGGGCTGCTCGGGCTCTCGCGGCGCTCGGCGGACATGCGCGAGGTCGTCGCGGCCGCCGAGGCCGGCGACGAGGCGTGCGCCCTCGCCTTCGGGGTCTACGTGCACCGCCTCCGGGCCGGGATCGCCGCGATGGCGGCGTCGCTCGGGGGGATCGACGCCCTGTCGTTCACGGCCGGCGTGGGCGAGCACTCGGCCCGTGTACGGGCTGCCGCGGTCGCGGGCCTTCGCTTCCTGGGGGCCGAGGTCGACCTCGACACGAACGAGACGGCGGCTCCGGACGCGGTCATCTCGCCGCCCGCCGCGCCGGTCGCGACGCTGCTCCTGCGGTCGCGCGAGGACCTCGAGATCGCCCGCGGGGTGGCTCAGGCGCTGGCCGGCGACGCCCCGGCCGGCTGAAAGCAGCCCCGGGCGGTCAGGGGCTGCCGGCCCGCAGGCGCTCGCCGAGCGCGCGGAGCTCCGGTTCGGGGAGGGTCGCCTCGATCAGGGGAAAGAGCTCCTGCTCCTCGAGCTGGACGTGGGCGGCAAGCCGGTCGCCGAGCCCGTGGAGCAGCTCGAGCGACGGTGCACCTGCCAGGCGCTCGGCGTCGCGGCGGATCACCGCGTGGTCGGTGAGGACGCGGGCGATCGTGGGGTGGTCGGGGTCGCCGCGCCGGGCGTAGGCGGGCAGCAGCACCTCTTCCTCGAGCCGGAAGTGCAGCCGCTCCTCGGCCTCCCAGTGGGCGAGGAACGATCGCGCCGCCTGGGCGGCCGTGGCGGCCGTCGCGCGGCGAAGGGTTCGAGCGATCACGAGGGCGTGGTGGTGATCACGCGAGACCCGCACGAGGGCAGGGTGGCGCTTCACCGTGGGGCTCCGCCGGGAGGGGTACCATGGCCGCCCATTCCCGGGCCCTCGGAGAGCACGCCCGGCGGCGAGGAGAGCGACTGGTGAGCAGCCACGTGACCGTGGACCGTCTGCAATTCACGCTGACGGTCACGTTTCACTACCTCTTCCCGATCCTGACGATGGGCATCGCCGTGTTCATCGCCTGGCTGAAGACGGTCTCCTACCTCGGGCGCGAGGATCACCGCTTCCCGCTCTGGCGCAAGACGCAGGCCGAGCGCGACCAGTACGAGGCCGCGGCGACCTTTTGGGCCAAGATGTGGCCTTCCCCAAGGCCTACGCCGCCGCCTTCAGCGGGCTCTACTTCGGGCTGATCATCGTGCTCTGGTTGCTGGTCGGCCGCGGCCTCGCGCTGGAGCTGCGCCACCAGCTCGACAACCCGCTCTGGCGGAGCGCCTGCGACGTCGTGTTCTGCCTCTCATCAGCGGCGCTGGCGCTCGTCTTCGGGGTGGCGCTTGGAAACGTCGTGCGCGGCGTCCCGCTCGACGCCGACGGGTACTTCGGGCTGCCCCTGTTCCACATCCTCAACTGGTACGGGCTGCTGATCGGCGTCTTCGGGCTGGTGACCCTCGCCGCGCACGGCGCGCACTTCCTCTCGTGGAGGACTACCGGTGACTTCGCCCGCCGGGCTCGGACCTGGGCCGGGCGGCTCTGGGTGGCCGAGCTCGTGCTGTTCGTGGCGCTGATCGGCCCGACCGTGGCGGTACGCAAGGAGATGATCACGAACCTCACGGACCACCCGTGGACGCTGATCTTCCCGCTTCTTGCGGTGGGGTCGCTGGCCGCGATGCTCGTGATGCGACGCAGCGGTCTGTGGTCGCGCGCCTTCCTCGCGTCGTCTCTGTTCATCGTCGGGCTGCTGACCACGATGGCCGCCGGCCTCTACCCGAACATCCTCCCCGCCCGTCACGGCAACCCCCATTCGCTGACGATCGACAACGCCGCCACGGGTAGCCACGCCCTACACACGGCGATCGTCTGGTGGCCATTCGGGATGGTGCTCGCCGGCGTCTACTTCGTCTACGCCTACCGGATGTTCTTCCGCTCGGGACCGCCCGAGCTCGCCACCGCCGAGGGCGAGCCCTCGGAGCGGGGCGCCGGCTAGGCCTGGCGCCACCGACCCTGACGGCGTTTCCCGGCCGGATGCCACCGCCAGGTGCCACCGGCTGGCTCGCCGGGGTTCACCCTCACTCCACTCGCCGTCGGCCGCTCGCTCGGCCGCCGGCGCGGAAACGCTCGCCAGTTCCGGTGGATCCAGGCTAGGTCAGCGCAAGCTGCCCGAGCTTCGACTCGATGCAATCGAGGAGCTCCTGGTAGGAGCTGCAGAAGGACTCGACGCCCTCGCGCTCGAGCTCGGCGGTGATCGCGGCCAGGTCGAGCCCGGCGCCGCGCGCGGCCGCCAGCTGCCGGTCGACCTCGTGGAGGTCGGTGTCCAGTGCGCGCCCGACGTCACCGTGGTCGGCGAACGCGTGCAGTGTCTTCTCGGGCATCGTGTTGACGACCCCGGGGGCGATCAGCTCCTCGACGTAGAGGACGTCCGGGTAGGCGGGGTCCTTCGTCCCGGTGCTCGCCCAGAGCGGGCGCTGCGGCCGCGCCCCCGCCTCCTCCAGCGCCTCCCAGCGCTCGCCCGCGAATCGCTCGAGATA
>DASQXU010000280.1:0-4992 GCA_035639555.1 Thermoleophilaceae bacterium | reverse complement strand
CCGCTCGACGTGCGGGCCGCCCGCGAGGCCGGAGCGCGCTGCGTGGCGGTGGCGAGCGGCCCGCACGGACCGGAGGAGCTGCGCGCCGCGGGGGCCGACGCCGTCCTCGCCGACCTGACCGACACCGGCACGGTGGTGGCCGCGGTGACCGGGCCGAAGCCGCGCCCCCGTGCTGGTTAGCTGCCCCTGGGAGCCCGCGCGCGCCGCCTGTAATGCCCGTGTCTCGTCCTGTAACCCTGCGTGGGCCGAGCCGCTTGTGCGGGCCGCCTAACTGTCGGATGCGAGCGGTAACTCGGCCACACGGGCTAGCCGGCGGCGATCATCGCCACGCCCGCGAGGGCGGCCGCCACCCCGACACGCTGCGAGGGACGAATGCGCTCCCCGAGCACCAGGTGCGCGAGGGCGATCACGACCGCGGGATAGAGCGAGGCCAGCACCGCCACCAGGCTCACGAGCCCCTGGGTGGTGGCCAGCGCGTAGCCGGCGTTGGCCCCCATGTCGAGGCAGCCGATGGCCGCCAGCGGGCCGCCGCTCCCACGGCCGAGCCCGAGCTTCGGGCGGCGGAGCCCGACCAGCGTCCACAGCAGTGCCACCCCCGCGACCCGGTTGGCGAGGATCGCCCAGAGGGGGCCGTGGTCGCTCGCCCTCCCGATGGCGACGAAGAAGGTGCCGAAGCCGAGCGCGGCGATCAGGGCCAGTCCGAATCCCGCGGCGAGGCGCGTGCCGCGGCCGCGCTCGGGGTCCTCCTCCCGCGAGGCGAGGATCACGCCGACGAGGGCCGACGCCATGCCCGCCGCCTGGAGGGCGGTGGGTCGGTCGCCGGTGGCGAGCCCGTAGGCGACCGGGATCGCCGCGGCGGTGGCCGACACCGGGGCGACCACCGACATCGCGCCTACCGCCAGCCCGCGGTAGAAGGCGGCGAGTCCGCCCAGTCCGGCGAGCGCCGAGGCCGCGGCCAGGGCGAGCGGCCCGGCCGAAGGCGGGCCGTGTCCGCGGGCGGCGACGATCAGCGCGATGACGGCCAGGCCGACGGCCTGCGAGACCGCCAGCACGGTGAGCAGCGGCAGCCGCCGGCTTTGCAGACCGGCATAGAAGTCGGAAACGCCCCAGGCCAGGCTGGCGCCCAGGGCGAGCGCTACGGCGGCCACGGCGCCGGCTAGCGCTCCTCGACTTCGACGCGCTCTATGACCGGCGGCTCGAGCGGGCGGTCGCGCTCGCCGGTGGGCAGCGCCTCGATCGCGTCGACCGCCTCCATCCCCGATTCGACGCGCCCGAACACCGTGTGCTTGCCGTCGAGCCATGGCGCCTCATCCGCGGTGAGGATGAAGAACTGGCTGCCGTTGGTGTTGGGGCCGGCGTTGGCCATGGCGAGCGACCCCCGGACGATCCGGTGGTGGTTGATCTCGTCGTCGAACGTGTAGCCCGGGCCGCCGGTCCCGGTCCCGAGCGGGCAGCCGCCCTGGACCATGAACCCGCGTATCGCGCGGTGGAAGGTGAGGCCGTCGTAGAAGCCCTCGCCGCTGAGGCGCACGAAGTTCTCGACCGTCTCGGGCGCGTCCTCATCGAAGAGCTCGAGGACGATCGGGCCCTCGGTCGTGTGGAGCGTCGCCCGGCTCACCGCCGCGCCACCTCCGCCCGCAGCTCCACCCCGCGCCGACGCCGGCCGCTCACCCTCTCCGCGACCTCAGGCGCCCGGCCCGCCGGGACCTCGACGAAGCTGAACCGCTCGAGGACGCGCACGTTGCGTACATCGTCGTTCTCGAGGTGTGTGTTGTCCACGATCGCCCCCACGACGTCGGCGGGCTCGAGACCATGCCGGCGGCCGACCCCGAGCACCAGCTTCGCGTAGGGCACCCCGTCGCGGCTGTGGGGCTTGGTGTGGCGGGGACGCCGGGTCTCTCGCACGGGGCCACTGCGCCGACTGCCGTTCGGCGACCACTCGACGACCTGGGCGTTCGCGTGGCGCTCGATCTGCTCGAGCTCGCGGCGCTGGCCGGGGGTGATGAGCGTGATCGCGCGCCCCGCCTCGCCGGCCCTCCCGGTCCGTCCGACCCGGTGGACGTAGAGGTCCGGGGAGTTCGGCACGTCGTAGTTCACGACGTGGCTCACCCCGGTGATGTCGAGTCCGCGGGCGGCGACGTCGGTCGCCACGAGCAGCCGTTCGCGACCGCCGTGGAAGGCGAGCATCACCCCGTCCCGCTGGCCCTGGCTCATGTCGCCGTGCAGGGCCTTCACCCGCACCCCGCGCTCGCCCAGGCGACGGGCCAAGCGGTCGACCCCGAGCTTCGTACGGGCGAAGATGATCGCCTGCTCGGGTCGTTCCTCACCGAGGAGGTGGACCAGCGCGTCCGGCTTCTCACGCTCCGGCACCTCGAGGTAGAACTGGTCGACCGTATCGATCGTGAGCGTGGCCGCCCTGACCCGGATCTCGATCGGGTCGAGCATGAAGTCCTCGGCCAGGCGCCGGACCTCGGCCGGGATCGTGGCCGAGAACAGCGCGCTCTGGCGGCCGGCCGGGCAGCGCCGGAGGATGGTCTCGACGTCCTCGAGGAAACCGAGGTCGAGCATCTCGTCGGCCTCGTCGAGCACGACGTAGCGGGCGGCGTCGAGGAACAGGTGGTGGCGATCGAGCATGTCGAGCACCCGCCCGACCGTGCCGACCACCACCTGGCCCCCGCGACCGAGCCGGGCCGCCTGGTCGCGGATCGGGGCGCCGCCGAACACGGCCACGACCTCCACGCCGCGCCGCTCGCCGTAGGCGCGCAGGGCCTGGGTCACCTGGATGCAGAGCTCGCGGGTCGGCGTCAGGACGAGCGCCTGGACCTCCGGCTGCTCGGGATCGACGTACATCAGCATCGGGAGGCCGAAGGCGGCGGTCTTGCCGGTGCCGGTCTGGGCCTGGCCGATCACGTCGCGGCCCTCGAGCAGCGCCGGGATCGCCTGCTCCTGGATCGGGGTGGGGCGCTCGTAGCCGAGGTGGGCGAGCGCCTCGAGCAGCGGCGGGGAGAGTCCGAGGTCCGCGAACGCGGTCATAGCGGCCGTCCAGGTTAGTGGCGAGCGGTCGCGCCGGGAGGGGCGCTCAGCGATCGGGGTCGAGCAGCAGCTTGCCGCTCGTCCGGCGGGCCTGCAGGTCCTGGTGGGCGCGGCGGGCCTCCGACAGCGGATAGGTCCGACCGATCCGGGGGCGCAGCTCGCCGCGCGCCGTGCGCCCGAACAGGTCGGCCAGCGGCTCCTCCATCATCTCGCGCCGGCCGAGGCAGTGGCCGAGGTAGAACCCGACCACGGCCTTCGACTTCCGCATCAGATAGCCCGAGCGCACGTCGTTCTGCTGGCGGCTCGCCACGCCGTAGGTCACGAGCCGCCCGAACGGCGCCAGCGCGCGCAGGCTCTCGTCGAAGACGCGGCCGCCGGCCATCTCGAGGACCACGTCGACCTTGCGCCCGCGGTTGGCCTCGAGCAGCGCGTCGTGGAGGTCGTCACGCTCGGGGTCGACCGCGGCGTCGGCCCCGAGCTCGAGGGCGAACCGGCGCTTGTCCTCCGAGCTCGCCGTGGCCACGACCCGGCCGGCCCCGAACGGGCGCGCGAGCTGCAGCGCGATGCTCCCCACTCCCCCCGCGGCCGAGTGGACGACGACCGACTCCCCCGGCGCGAGCTTGGCCGCGGTCCGGTACAGGTGCCAGGCGGTGAGTCCCTGGATCAGGAGAGCCAGGGCGGCCCCCTCGTCGAGGCCGTCGGGGATCGGGAAGGTGGTCGCCTTCGGCGCGACCGCGTACTCCGCGTAGCCCCCGGTCCCGTCGAGCATCGCCACCACCCGCCGCCCGTCCTCGGTCGTCCCCGCCACCTCGCTTCCGGGCACGAACGGCGGCTCGAAGCGGCGTACGTAGGAGTTCTCCCGCGCGTGGGTGTCGGCGAAGTTGATCCCCGCCCTCGAGACCCGGATCAGCACCTGGTCGGACCCGGCCCGCGGCACCGGCAGCTCGACCTCGGCGAGCACCTCCGGGCCGCCGAAGTCCTCGATCTGGACAGCGCGCACCGACCGCGTAGCCTAGTCTTCCGCGCCGCATGAGCCTGGTCGTGGTCGGTTCGGTGGCGTTCGACTCGGTTCGAACGCCGTTTGGCGAGCGCGAGCGCATGCTGGGCGGCTCGGCGGTGCATTTCTCGCTCGCCGCCAGCTTCTTCACCGATGTCCGCGTCGTCGGCGTGGTCGGCGACGACTTCGGGCCCGAGCAGGAGGAGATCCTGCTCGAGCGGGGGATCGACACCGAGGACCTCGAGCGCGTCGAAGGCGGCCGCACCTTCCTCTGGCGTGGTCACTACGACTTCGACCTGAACATGGCGCACACCGACGAGACGCAGCTGAACGCCTTCGGCGAGTTCCAGCCGAAGCTCTCGGCGGAGTCGCGCCGGGCCGAGGCGGTGTTCCTGGCCAACATCCAGCCCGACCTCCAGCGGGAGGTCCGCGAGCAGTGCCCGGCGGCGCGCTTCACCGGGCTCGACTCGATGAACCTCTGGATCCAGACCGCCCGCGAGTCCCTCGTTCGCACGATCGCCGGGGTGGACGCCGTGTTCATGAACGACGCCGAGGTCCGCATGCTCACCGACGAGCCCAACCTCGTGCGGGCCGCGCGCGCCGTGATGGCGATGGGGCCGAGCCTCGTGGTGGCCAAGCAGGGCGAGTACGGAGCCGCCCTGTTCAGCGAGGATGGCTACTTCGCGCTCCCCGCCTACCCGCTCGAGACCGTGATGGACCCCACCGGGGCCGGCGACTCGTTCGCCGGTGGCTTCCTCGGCTACCTGACCTCGCAGGAGGGCGACCAGGGCAACGCGGTCCTGCGCCGGGCCATGACCTACGGCTCGGTCCTGGCGTCGTTCAACGTCGAGGAGTTCGGGACCGATCGGGTCCGGCGGCTGACCCGGGAGGAGATCGACGAGCGCTACGCCGAGTTCCGACGCATGACCGCACTCGACGCGATCCCGGCCTAGCGGAGGGCT
>DASQXU010000279.1:0-8725 GCA_035639555.1 Thermoleophilaceae bacterium | reverse complement strand
GCCGCGCCCGCACGGGCTCTCGGAGGCCGACCGCGAGGCGCTCACTGCGCGTCACCTGCGCCCAGAGCCGCGCCTGGTCCTGGGCCGGGCCCTGGCGCGGGCCGGGCCCAGCGCCATGATCGACCTGAGCGACGGCCTGGCGACCGACGCGCGGCACGTCGCGGAGCGCAGCGGCGTGGCCCTCGAGCTCCGTCTCTCCGAGCTGCCGCTTGCGCCGGGGGTAGCCGCGGTCGCGCGCGCCCAGGGGCGCGATCCGCTCGAGCTCGCCGCCGGCGCCGGGGACGACTACGAGCTGCTCGTCTGCGCGCCGGCCGCCCGCCGCGCCCGCCTCGAGGAGGCCGCCGCCGGCGCCGGCGCGCGGCTCACCTGGCTGGGCCGGGTCGAGCGGGGGCGGGAGGTGACGCTCGTCGGAGCCGACGGGCGACCGGTCGAGGGACTGCGGGGGTATGAGCACGCCTGAGCCGCTCGGCGCCGCTCAGCCACGCAGCGTCGACCCCGTTTCCCCGAGCGCCTCTGGCCCCGCCTCCCGTCCCAGTCGGGACACGCGCGCGTTCTCGGCCGGGCGGCCGGCCGCGGCCGGGCGGTCGGGGCGCCGGGCGATCCAGACCACCATCCCGAGGACAGCGAGTACCGCGCACCCGGTCAGGGCGGTCAGGATCCCGACGCTGTCGCCGCTCACCAGGACCAGGAGGTACCAGAGCCCGGTCACCGGATCGATCGACAGCCGCACCAGGTAGTAGCCGGCCACGGCGGCGATCGGGAGCGCACCGACGCCCACCAGCACGAGCCGGGCTCCCCGCCTCGGCCGCTCGCCGGTCAGCGTCGCCAGCATCCATAGGTGGACCGCGGGCACGAGCAGGAGCGCCGCGTAGGGGTTGACCACCCATAGAGCGAGCGCCGCGGCGTCGAGCACCAGGGCGGCGGCGCAGGCCGCCCCCGGCTCCCCTGGGTCCCGGAGGACGGGATTCCCGCGGACCGCGAGCCGGCGACTCGCCCACCAAAGGCCCGCCCCGAGCGCGGTTAGGCAGAGCAGCACAGCGATCGCGCCGCCGTGGAGGGGGTTCTCGGCCGGCGGTACCGGCGCCGGCGGATCGGGGATCGCCCCGAATGCGCCGAGCAGCTGGGCCACTGCCACCACGGCGACGAGGGAGAGCGCCCTCGCGCCGATCAGCCCTAGCGAGGGGCGGACGGGGTGGTGGCGGCGGCGGGCGCGGGCGAACGCGTCGACCGCCGCGAGCAGCGCGGGGAAGAGCAGGGCGAACGCGAGCGCCGAGACCGCCCAGCCCGCGAGCACCTGGCCCGCGACCGTGACGTAGGTGGGCGGCCCATGGCGGGGCGGCGGCCCCTGGTCCAAGGCGCTCACCGTCCGCAGGACGGCCCGGCCTAGGGCGCCCAGCCGAGCCTCGTCCAGCGCCGAGAGCCGGCCCGGGCCCTTTGGCGGCAGCTCGCCGCTGCCGGACAGCCGGACCGCGTCGTAGCCCGACTCGAGGAGCACCCCCTGCCCGCCGATGCCGACCGGAAAGCCGAGCCGCGCGAGCTGGCCGCCTACCCGCGCCGACGGGCCGGCGCCTCCGAGCTCGAGCCGGACCGACTCGGCGAGCGTCCGCTCCAGCCCGATGCTCGTCCTCGACGAGTCGTTCGACCACGCCACGATCGACGATCCGCTGCGAAGCCGCGCCCCTAGCTCGGAGAGCACGATCACCCCGTCGACCGCACGGCGACCGCCGAGCTCGCCGGCCAGCCGCCGCGCCCCGAGCTCCCCGAGCGCCGAGCCGTCCACCGACGCCAGCACGAGCGTCTTCTGAGTGGGTCGCCCCTGGAAGACTCGGGCGAGCTCGAAGAGGGCGGCGGTGTCGGACGCGCTGCCCGTGGCGTCCGGCACAGAGCGGGCGTCGCGCGCGGCCACGACGACGATCTGGCGCTGGGTCTTGCCGGCGCGGCGGCCGATCACGTTGACGAGCTGCTTGCCCTGTGCGCTGAAGCGGTCCCGCTCGACGGCGAACCCTCTCGCGCCCAGGGTTCGGGCAACCAGGGCGGCGGTGCGTAGATCGCCCGTCGTTCCCGGACGCCGATCCGGCGCGGCCGCGACGATCCGGTCGATGGCCGGGACGGTGAGGCGGCCGTCGAACAGGACGTCGGCGGCGAGCCCCTGGGGCAGCGGCGGCGGACGGCTCTGGAGCGAGAACATCGCGACCACCACCGCGATCAGGGCCGGGACGAACGCGGCTCTGTAGATGCGCGGCTCGATCACTGGGTGCGGACCACGGGCGGGGTCAACCTACAATCTCGCGGGAGCGCCCTCATGCGAGGACGCGGCGCTCGGGGACGATGTCGCGAGAGATACCCCGCATCCTTCTGGTGGACGACGAGCAGTCGGTCCAGAAGCTCCTCGCCTATCCGCTGCGCAAGGAGGGCTACGACGTCGTCCCCGCCCTCGATGGGCGCGAGGCGCTCGAGGCGCTGCGCGACCGGCGCTTCGACCTCGTGGTCCTCGACGTGATGCTGCCGCGCGTCGACGGCTTCGACGTCTGCCGCCAGATCCGGGCGCGGAGCACGGTGCCGATCATCATGCTGACCGCGAAGGCGGAGGAGATCGACAAGGTGCTCGGGCTCGAGCTCGGCGCGGACGACTACATCACCAAGCCGTTCTCGGTCCGGGAGTTCCGCAGCCGGGTGAAGGCCGTGCTGCGCCGCGCGGCGCTGGTCCGGGCCGACGAGCCGCACGAGGAGCCGATCGAGCAGGGCCCGCTCCGCATCGACTTCGACCGCCGCTCCGTGGAGGTGAACGGCCGACCGGTCAAGCTCACCTACGTGGAGTTCGAGATCCTCGCCACCCTCGCCCGCCACCCCGGGCGGGTCTACGGCCGCACCATGCTGCTCGAGCGGGTCTGGGGCGACGCGGCGTACCGCGACCCGCGGACCGTCGACGTCCATATCCGTCACCTGCGCGAGAAGCTCGAGCGAGACCCGAAGCACCCGGAGCTGATCTTCACCGTGCGCGGAGTGGGGTATCGCTTCCGGGAGCGATGAGCCCGCCCCGGATCCGCCTCCGGCGCCCGCGCCTGCGCTCACTGCGGAACAAGCTGGCCCTCCTGTTCTTCGCGATCACCGCGGCGGCGTTCGCGGTCATCTACTACTACGTCGTCCCCGAGCTGCAGAGCAACCTGGAGCGGGAAAAGCTGCGCGACCTGAGCCGGGCGGCGGCGGCCGCCCGGCCGGCGCTCGAGCGCCTCATGGGCCGCCGGGACGTCACGGCGAGCGGGATCGACCGCCGCGTCCGAGCGGTCTCCGACTCGGCCGGGGCCCGGGTGACGCTCCTCGGCATCCAGCAGTCCTCCGGAGCCAAGGCGGGCGAGCTGCCGGAGTACATCATCAGCGACTCCCGCGAGGAGCGAAGCGCGCCGGTCAACCCCGACCTCACGGCGCAGGCGGTGCTCACCGACCGCTCCCACACCGGCTACATCCACTTCTCCGGCGAGCGCCTCGGGCAGGTGGCCCAGCCGCTCCAGTACCGCGGCCGAGCGGACTGGGTGGCCCTCTACTCCCGCAGCTTCGCCGACGTCACCGAGACCGTGGCCCTGGTACGCAAGCGCGTGCTCGAGGCCGGGGTCGCCGCGCTGCTGATCGCGCTCGTCGGCGGCTACCTGGTGGCGCAGGCCCTGGCCCGCCGGGTCCGCCGCCTGGAGCGCGGGGCGCGGGCCGTTGCAGCCGGACGCTTCATCCACCCGCTGCCCGTCGACTCCGAGGACGAGCTCGGGACGCTCACCCGCGCGTTCAACGATATGCAGCAGAAGCTGCGCCAGGTCGACGTGGCGCGCAAGGACTTCATCGCCACCGCCTCGCACGAGCTGCGCACGCCAATCTTCTCACTCGCCGGGTTCGTCGAGCTGCTCCAGGACGAGGAGCTCGACGAGCACACCCGGCGCGACTTCATCGACGCGATGGCCGAGCAGGTGGCGCGCCTGCAGAAGCTCTCGGTCGACCTGCTGGACCTCTCCCGGCTCGACGCCGGCTCGGTCCAGCTCCAGCGCGAGCAGATGGACCTCTCCGAGGTCGCGCGGTCAGTGGTGGAGGAGTTCACCCCCAGCCTCGTCCAGCATCGCACCGAGCTCCGGATGCGCCTCCCGGACGCGGGCCTCGAGGCAACCGGTGACCCCGAGCGGGTGGCCCAGATCATGCGTATCCTGCTCGACAACGCGCTCCGCCACACCCCGGAGGGGACCCCCGTCACGGTGACCGCCCAGCGCGACAACGGGGCCGCCGAGATCACGGTGGCCGACGCCGGCCCGGGCCTGAGCGCCGAGGCGGTGCCCCATGTGTTCGATCGGTTCTACACGGCCGACGCCACCCGCGGCGCCGGCCTCGGGCTGGCCATCGCGCGCGAGCTGGCCGAGCGGATGGAGGGCCGCCTCGCGCTCGCCGCGCGCCCCGGCCGGACCGCGTTCACGCTCGAGCTCCCGACCGGGGGCGACGGAGCGACGTCCTGATCGCGAGGCCCGGAAGGGGGGCGGCGGCGCTGCTCGGGGCCGCCGTGCTCGCCGCCGGGGGCTGCGGCGGGGGCGATCAGGGGCCGCGCAAGGTCGTGACTACGCGGGTGCAGGTGGTCGAGGGCCTGGGCCGCCGGGGCGACTTCAACGCCGAGGCGCTCTACCGGCGGCTGTCGCCTGGGGTCGTCACCGTGACCTCGGTCTTCAACTCCGGGGGGGCCGCGCTGCTCGGCGGCGGCGAGGGCGGCCAGGGCTCGGGCTTCGTGCTGAACGGCGGCGGCGAGATCGTCACCAACGCCCACGTGGTCACCAACGGCCGCGGCGCCCGCACCCAGCGGGCCAAGCAGGTCTACGTGCAGTTCGGGAACGGGAACCGGGTGTCGGCCCGCATCGTCGGAGTCGACCCGAACGCGGACGTTGCCCTCCTCCAGGTCGACCCGCGGGGGCTATCGCTCACGCTGCTCCGGCTCGGCTCTTCGCGCCACCTGCGGGTCGGTGAGCCGGTGGCTGCGATCGGAAGCCCGTTCGGCGAGGAGCAGTCGCTCTCGGTCGGCGTGATCTCGGCCCTCGATCGCAACATCGAGTCGCTCACCGCCTTCGAGATCGGCAACGCGATCCAGACCGACGCTGCCATAAACCCGGGCAACTCCGGCGGCCCGCTGCTCGACGCCGGCGGGCGGGTCATCGGGGTCAACGCGCAGATCAAGTCGCAGTCCGGGGGCGGCGAGGGAGTCGGTTTCGCGGTGCCGGTGGACGCCGTACGCCGCTCGGTACAGGAGCTGCGTGCCCACGGGCACGTGGACTACGGGTTCCTGGGCGTCAAGACGGAGCCGGTCTACCCGCAGCTCGCGGCCCGGCTCGGGATCTCGGCCCGCAGCGGGGCGCTGGTCGTGGAGGTCGACAAGGACAGCCCAGCCGACCACGCTGGCCTCTCGGCCGGCGGCGAGAAGATCGACTTCCAGGGTCAGCAGGCCATCCCCAAGGGTGGCGACGCGATCGTGGCCGTCGACGGCCGGCCCGTCACCGTGCGCAGCGACCTCCCCGACCTCATCGGAGAGAAGCGCGCGGGCCAGAGGGTCAGCCTCCAGGTGGTGCGCGGCCACGACCGGCGCACGGTCGAGGTGACGCTCGGAAAGCGCCCGCTCGGTCGCGGCTGACCGAGCGCCCCGGTGCGAACCTGGGGGGCCGAGATCGATGTCGGCATCGATCGGCTCCGGGTACTGTGCAAGTGGCGATGGAGGAGCCGGTAGCCGCGCGCGGGGACCGCGACGTCTCCCTGACGATCCCGGCGAAGCCGGGCTTTCTCGTGCTCGCCCGCCTCGCCCTCTCGGCCGTCTGCCGGCTCACCCCGCTGACCGCCGACGAGGTCGCCGACCTCAAGCTCGCGATCACCGAAGCCGCAAGCGACTTCGTCGACGAGTCCGAGCCCGCCGACGACGGCGAGGAGGCCCGGCTCCAGTTCTCCTTCCGCCTCCTGCAGGACCGCCTGCTGCTCGAGCTCGAGGGGACACCGACCAACGTGCCCATGGTCGAGCAGGAGCTTGGACGGGCGATCATCGACGCCACGGTCGACGAGTGCGACTTCGGCCCCCGCATGACCCGGCTAGTCAAGTACATCCGGACCGCCTCGTCGTAGGAAGGGATCCGCTTCCGCCGGCCATCGGACCGCGGGGCCGGACGCCCCGGGGGGAGGCCCGGCGCGAGCCGGGCCGGTTACGCGAGGCCGGATGCCGAGAGGTGCCATCGGACCGCGGGGCTGGATGCCCCGCGGAGGTAACCTCCCCGTCCGGCGCACGCACGATCATCGTCGTGCCCGGCCGAACCCGCATGCCGAGCGACGCTCGACCAGGAGGTCGTCTTGCTGCAGCCCATAGCGGTAGGCCAGAAGAGCCTCGCTGACTACACGCATCTCGCCGGGCGGCCGCTGGTCGGCGAGATTCGCGAGCTCGCCGAGGGCCTCGACGGACTCAGGGTGCTGCACGTGTCGGCCACCGCATTCGGGGGCGGAGTCTCGGAGATCCTCTACGCCCTCCTCCCGCTGATGCGCGACGTGGGGATCGACGCCGAGTGGCAGGTGATGCTCGGACGCGAGGAGTTCTACAACGCCACCAAGCGCATCCATAACGCGCTGCAGGGCAACCCGTCGGTCCCGAGCGAGGAGGAGTGGAAGGTCTACCACCGCTACAACGCGCTCAACGCGACCGAGATCACCGGCGGCTGGGACGTGATCGTGACCCACGACCCACAGCCCGCCGCGATCCACGAGCACGTCCCCGAGAAGGCGCGCCTCTGGGCCTGGCGCTGCCACATCGACCTCTCGACCCCCAACCCCGAGGTGCTCGAGCGGATGCTCCCGCTGATCGCCCCGTACGACGTCAAGGTGTTCCACCTGGAGGAGTACATCCCGGCCGGGATCGACGGCCGAATGGGACACGTCTGCCCGCCGGCGATCGACCCCCTGTCACCGAAGAACATGCAGCTCTCGCCGGAGGACGCGGCGTTCGTGTGCGACCAGTTCGGAATCGACGTCGACCGCCCGCTGATGTGCCAGGTCTCTCGCTTCGACCCCTGGAAGGACCCGATGGGCGTGATCGACGCCTACCGGGTCGTCAAGCAGCAGCTTCCCGACGTGCAGCTCGCGCTCGTCGGGTCGATGGCCACCGACGACCCCGAGGGGTGGGAGTTCTTCAACTCGACGATGGCGTACGCCGACGGCGACCCGGATATCCACATACTCAACAACCTCAACAACGTGGGCGCGATCGAGGTCAACGCCTTTCAGTCACAGGCCGACGTGATGATCCAGAAGTCGAAGCGCGAAGGGTTCGGGCTGACCGTCACCGAGGCCCTGTGGAAAGCGCGGCCGCTGATTGGCGGCGACGTCGGGGGCATTCCCCTGCAGGTCCGAAACGCCGAGACCGGCTACCTGGTCTCCTCGCCCGAGGAGTGCGCGGAGCGAGCGGTGGCCATACTCCGTGACCCCAACCTGGGCAAGCGCCTGGGCCGCACCGGCAAGGAGCACGTGCGCCGCAACTTCCTGATGCCGCGCCTTCTCCGCGACTGGCTGCGTATCTTCAAGGAGCACCTATGAGAGCTGATGTCCCACTGGTATTGGTCTCCAACCGCGGCCCGGCGACGTTCGAGCGCAACCCCGACGGCGATCTCCAGCCACGGCGGGGCGGGGGCGGACTGGTGACCGCCTTGACCGGGCTGGTTCACCACCGCTCGGCGATCTGGGTGGCCTCGGCGATGTCCGAGGAGGACGCCGAGATGAGCCGCCGGCACGAGGGACAGAGCTTCGACTGCGAGCTCGAGGGAGTCACCTACCGCGTACGGCTCGTCGAGTCGGACCCGGAGGCCTACGACCGCTTCTACAACGTGGTGGCGAACCCGATGCTGTGGTTCATCCAGCACTACCTCTGGGACCTGTCGAACGCCCCCGACATCCGGCGCCATGAGGTCGAGGCCTACGAGGAGGGGTACTGCGTGGTCAACCGCGATCTGGCCGGCGCGGTGCTGCAGGAGATCGAGGGCGAGGACGACGCCGTCGTGATGCTCCACGACTACCACCTCTACCTCGCCCCGAAGTACCTCCGCGAGGAGCGCCCGGACCTCTTCCTCCACCACTTCGTGCACATCCCGTGGGCCCAGCCGGACTACTGGCGGGTGCTGCCGTCCGACATCCGCGAGGACATCTACGAGGGGATCCTGTCCAACGACATCGTCGCTTTCCACACCCGCTCCTACCGCCGCAACTTCCTGCTCTGCTGCCGCGAGCTCTTCGACCTCGACGTGGACATGGAGCACGGCGTCGTCCACTTCGGCGGCCGCGAGGTGTGGGTGCGGGCCTATCCGCTCCCCATCTCGGCCGAGACCTTCCACCGCAGCGCCCAGCGGCCTGCGGTCCACGAGTACGAGCGCGAGATCCTGCGCCGGCGCCGCGAGCACCTGATCCTGCGCGTGGACCGCGCCGACCTCTCCAAGAACGTTCTCCGCGGCTTCGCCGCCTTCGACCTCTTCCTCGAGCAGCATCCCGAGTTCACGGAGGAGGTCACCTTCATCGCCCACCTGATCCCGTCCCGACAGGACGTGCCCCAGTACGCGGAGTACCTCGAGCGGCTCGAGGCCCTCGTGGCGGTCGTCAACCACCGCCACGGCACCACCGACTGGATGCCGATCGACCTCAAGCTCGAGGAGAACCTCGAGCGCGCGATCGCCGCGTACAAGCACTACGACCT
>DASQXU010000278.1:0-2995 GCA_035639555.1 Thermoleophilaceae bacterium | reverse complement strand
GGCGGCGGCGGCGACGTCGGGGCGCGCGGTCCTGGTCTCGGGGATCACCGTGATGATCGCCATGGCCGGCATGTACATCGCGGGCGCCTCGACCTTCCAGGGCTTCGCCACCGGCACGATCCTGGTCGTGGCGATCGCGGTGGTGGGCTCGGTCACCGTGCTGCCGGCGGTGCTCTCCGCCCTCGGCGACCGCGTCAACAAGGGCCGGGTGCCGTTCGTGACCCCACCTGAGAAGCGCACCGGGGAATCGCGCGTGTTCAACGCGGTGATCGAACGGGTGCTGCGCCGCCCGCTCGTCTCCGGCGTGCTCGCCGTCGCGTTCCTGGTCGTGCTCGCGTTGCCCGCGCTGCACATCCACACCGCCACGAGCGGCGTGGAGACGCTCCCCCGCAGCCTGGCGGTGATGCGGACCTACGACCGGATCCAGAAGGCGTTCCCGGGCGGCCCCATCCCCGCGACCGTCGCGTTCCAGGCGAAGGACGTGACCGCGCCCCAGGAGGCCGGCGCCATCCGCGCGCTGTTCGAGCGCGCGTCTCGCAGCGACCTGTTCAAGCGACCCGTGACGGTTGACGTGAGCCCCAACCACCGGGTTGCGGAGATCTCCATCCCGGTCGCCGGGGACGGGACCGACGCACGGTCGAACGCGGCGTTGTCGGAGCTGAGGAGCCGGCTGATCCCGGCGACGCTCGCGCTCGTGCCCGGCGCGAAGGCGGACGTGAGCGGGATCACCGCCAGCTCGAAGGACTTCAACGACCTGATGAAGGCGCGGCTCCCGGTCGTGTTCGCCTTCGTGCTCGGGCTCGCCTTCCTGCTCCTGCTCGTGACCTTCCGCTCGATCGTCATCCCGCTCAAGGCGATCGCGCTGAACGTGCTTTCGGTCGGGGCGGCGTACGGGATCCTGACCTGGGTGTTCCAGGACGGGCACCTACAGAGCGTGCTCGGCTTCCACTCGAACGGCGCGGTCACCTCGTGGCTGCCGCTGTTCCTCTTCGTCGCCCTGTTCGGCCTCTCGATGGACTATCACGTGTTCATCCTGACCCGGATCCGCGAGGGCTACGACGGCGGGCTCAGCACGTCGGACGCCGTGGGGCACGGGATCAAGACCACCGCCGTCGTGGTGACCAGCGCCGCGGTGGTGATGGTCGCCGTCTTCTCGATCTTCGCGACCCTCTCCGCGCTCGAGTTCAAGGAGTTCGGGGTCGGCCTGGCCATGGCCGTGCTGATCGACGCGACCATCATCCGCGGGGTCCTGCTCCCGTCGGCGATGAAGCTGCTGGGCGACTGGAACTGGTACCTGCCCCGGGCCCTGCGCTGGCTGCCGCGCACGTCCTCGTCAGAGCGCCGCCCCCGCCCCGCGGAGGCCTGACAGCGCATCCATCCGAGCCGCCGGGTATCCCGGTGGGGTGGCGCAGCGCGAGCCGGCGACCGAGGGCAGCGACTTCGGGCGTATCCTCGCGTTCACCGACGGGGTTTTCGCGATCGCGATCACCCTCCTCGTGCTCGGGTTCGACGACCCGAGCGGCCCCGACGTCGCCCGCCGGGTCCTCGACCAGTGGCCGCAGCTGCTGGCCTATCTCCTGAGCTTTGCGGTGGTCGGACGGATGTGGCTCGTCCACCACCGCTTCTTCGCCACCCTTCACCGCTTCGACCGGCTCCTGCTGGTGCTGAACCTCGCCTACCTGGCGGCCGTGGTGCTCGTCCCCTACACGAGCGAGCTACTGGGCGACCACGGCGGGGAGACGGTGGCGGCGGTGCTCTACGCGGTCGTGCTCGCGATCGCGACGCTTCTCCAGTGGGCGATGGTCCGCCACACCCTGCGCGCCAAGCACGTGCGGGACGAGCTGCGTGCGCGCGTGGCCCCGTTCGGCGGCCCGCGGGCGCTGTTCGCTCCTGCGCTGCTCCTCGTCTCGATCCCGGTCGCGTTCGCCAACCCGCACGTCGCCGAGGTGATGTGGATCATGCTCGTCGTCCCGGCGCTCCCCCGCGCCCGCGAGACGTGAGTCAGCGCACCGACGGCTGCTCCGCCGCGACCTCGGCGTAGAGCGCCGCGATCTGCCGGGTGACGTCCGTCCAGTCGAAGCTCAGCACGTGCTCGGAGGCCTCGGCGACCAACCGCTCCCGCAGCTCCCGGTCGGTGAGCAGCCGCTCGGCCATGGCGGCGAGCGAGCGGGGGTCGCGCGAGCGAAAGCGCAGGCCGACATCCGCGTTCGGCACGACCTCGCGCAGGCCGCCGGTGTCCGCGACCAGGCAGGGACAGCCCGAGGCCATGGCTTCGAGGGCGACGAGGCCGAAGGGCTCGTAGATCGAGGGCACGACGGTTAGGTCGGCGATCCGGTAGAGCGAGTGGAGCAGGTCGTCGCCGATCCAGCCCAGGAACGCGCCGTGCCCGTCGAGCCCGAGCCGGCTCGCCTGCTCTCGGAGCTCGTGCTCGGCCGTGCCCGAGCCCGCGACCACGAACCGTACGGTCCGGAGCCGCTCGATCAGGTCGGGCAGCGCCTCGAGGGCGAGGTGGAATCCCTTCTCGTAGACGAGCCGGCCGACCAGGAGGACGAGCCGCTCGTGAGGGTCCGCGAAGCGCGCCCGAAGGGCGGCCAGGTTCTCGACCGGCACGAGGTCGGCCGGGTCGATCCCGTTCGACACCACCCATATCCGCTCCTCCTCGAGGCCGTAGACGTCGGCCACGTGGTCGCGCATGTACGCCGAGCACGCGATCACCCGCTCGGCCCGGTTGGCCATCCAGCGCTCGACGCCGTGGATGTAGGACTGTGGGTGGCGGTCGACGTGGCCCTGGTGGCGGCCGTACTCGGTGGCGTGGATCGTGACCACGAACGGCGCGCGGAAGCGCTTGGCCAGGTGGTCGCCGGCCACCGCCACGAGCCAGTCGTGGCCGTGCACCACGTCGAAGGAGTGGCGGTCGCCGAGCTCGACGCCGGCGGCCAGCATGTCCGCGTTCATGTGCTCGACCCAGGTCACGAACTCGCCGAGGTCGCGGGGG
>DASQXU010000277.1:0-4631 GCA_035639555.1 Thermoleophilaceae bacterium | reverse complement strand
TCCGAGGCCATGGCCCGGACGATCGCCGACATCCGGGCGGAGCTCGGCGTCTCGATCGTGCTCGTGGAGCACAACATGGCGTTTGTGATGGGAATCGCCGACCGTGTCACGGTGCTCGACTTCGGCGAGCGTATCGCGGAGGGCACCCCCGCCGAGGTGCAGGACGATCCGCAGGTGCTCAACGCCTATCTGGGCACGCGCGACGGCGGCTCGGCGGTGTCTGGTGACGGACAGGCGTCGGAGGAGGCCGGCACGTGAACCAGTTCGTCGAGCTCCTCATCAGCGGTATCTCGATCGGCTTCGTCTATGCGCTGATCGTGCTCGGCTTCGTGCTGGTCTTCAAGGCCACGCGCGTCGTCAACTTCGCGCATGGGTCCGTGCTGCTGATCGGTGCCTACGTGATCGCACGGACGCACCGCGACCTCGGCTTCCTAGGGGCGATCGTGGTCGGCGTGGCGGTCGCTGCGGTGGTGGCATTCCTTATCCAGTTCGTCTTCATCCGCCGCGTCCGAGGCGCCACGGCTGACGTGCTGACCATCCTCACGCTGGGAGTGAACATCCTCCTCGCCACCGAGATGACGCGCCGGATCGGGGACGCGACTCTGGCGATCGGCGATCCTTGGCGCGACCACATCACCCACATCGGCAGCTTCGCGATCCCACAGGCGCGGGTCGCGGCCGCGGTCGTCGCGGTCATCCTGCTGGCGATCCTGCTCCTTGTCTTCCGCTTCACCGACTGGGGCCTGGCTATGCGCTCGGCCGCCGACGACGGCGAGACGGCTGCGCTCATGGGCATCCGGCTGACGCGGGTGGCCGCGGGCGTCTGGGCGCTGGCGGGCGCGGTGGCCGCGATCGGCGGGATCTTCCTCACCACCTTCCCGACGCCGGGGGTCGACGCGAACACCGGTCTCGTGGCGCTCGCCGCGTTCCCCGCGGCCATCCTGGGCGGGCTCGACTCGGTGGCCGGGGCGGTGATCGGGGGTCTCATCATCGGCGTCACCGTCACCCTGGTCAACGGGTATCAGGACGAGCTCGCCTTCCTCGGGCGCGGACTGGGCGACGTCGCCCCATACGTCGTGATGCTCGTCGTCCTGCTCCTACGGCCGTCTGGGCTCTTCGGCACCAGGGGGCTGACCCGTGTCTGAGGCGGTCCGCAGTGCCGCCGAGGCGGCCGCCCCCGACCGCAGAACGCGCCTACGGGCCTCGCGTTTCGGCAGGCGAGCGTGGTGGGTCGCCGCCTGGATCGTCCTGCTGGCGCTCCCCTTCTACCTCAACAGCTTCTGGCTCCAGACCGGCCTCTTCGCCATGGCCGCGATCATTCCGGCGATCGGGCTCACGCTGCTCGTCGGAACCACGGGCCAGCTGTCGCTCGGCCACGCCTTCTTCGTCGCCATCGGCGCCTACGGGTATTCCTTCCTGGCCGGGCACAGCGAGCAGATCGGCGTCTCCGTCTCCACGAAGGGCGCGGGCCTGCCGCCGCTCGTGGCGATGATCGGCGCGGTCGCGCTCGCAGGCCTCGCCGGCGCGCTCTTTAGCCCGATCGCCGGGCGGCTGCGGGGGATCTACCTCGGTATCGCCTCGCTGGGGCTCGTCTTCCTCGGGCAGCACATCCTCTTCAACGCCTCCGACGTCACGGGCGGGTTCAACGGCCGCGACAGCGAGGTCTTCAGTCTCTTCGGCTTCCACTTCGACGACACGAGCCCGAGCCTCACGCTTTTCGGGGTCGCCCTGGGCCAGCTCGAGCGGCTTTGGTACCTCGGGCTCGCGCTCGTCGGGATCGCCTACTGGTACGCGCGCAACCTGGTGCGCAGCCGGCCGGGGCGCGGGCTCCAGAGCGTCCGCGACAGTGAGGTGGCGGCCGCCGTCATGGGCGTCGACGTACCCCGCTATAAGGCGGCCGCCTTCACGATCTCCTCGATGTACGCTGGCCTCGGCGGCGTGCTGTTCGCGCTGGCGATCCAGAGGGTCGTCCCGAACAGCTTTGACTTCACCCTCTCGATCGACTTCCTGGCGATGATCGTCCTCGGCGGCCTCGGCTCAATAGGCGGCGCTCTGCTGGGGGCAATCTTTGTGACCATTCTCCCCCAGCTCTTCGAGCACTACAGCGGCTCGCTGCCGCTGGTCTCGTCGGGCGGCGGCGGGCTCGAGCCCTCCGAGGCCGCTCGCTTCCTGTACGGGGCGGCGGTGGTCGCCGTGCTCATGTTCGCGCCGGGCGGCCTCGCCGGGCTCGCGCGTCGCGTCCGCCTACGCCGGCCGCGCTCCTCGGGGCCGTCGCCGGCTCCCACCACCTGATCCATGGCACGGACTTGACTGAAAGGAGACCCGCATGACGAGACCAGTCGTCCGAGCCACTGCCGCGGCGCTCGCGGTCGTCGCCGCCCTCGGAGCCGCCGCCTGCGGCAAGGGCGGCGGCGGCAAGCAGGGCGGCATCAAGGTCGGACCGGGGGTCACGACCAAGGCGATCAAGCTCGGCATCCTCACGGACCTCTCAGGCGTCTTCGCCCCGCTCGGCAAGCCGCTGGCGTCCGCCACGCAGCTCTACTGGAAGCAGCAGAACGCGCGCGGCGGGGTCTGCGGCCGCAAGGTGGAGATCGTCGTCAGAGACCACGGCTACAACCCGCAGAAGGCGGTGACGCTGTACCGCGACATGGAGCCTGACATCGCCGGTCTGCAGCAGCTGCTGGGGTCGCCGATCACGGTGGCGCTGAAGCCCACGCTCGACAAGCAGCACATGTACGTGGGGCTCGCGGCCTGGACGCCCGCGCTGGTGTCGGATCCGAACATCCAGATTACGGGGACGACCTACGACCTCGAGATGATCAACGGGATCGACTACCTCGTGAAGAAGGGGCTGCTCAAGAAGGGCGACACGGTCGGTCACCTCTACTTCGAGGGCGACTACGGCGAGGGCGCGCTGCTCGGCAGCAAGTACGCGGCCACGAAGTACGGGCTGAAGCTCCTCGAGCAGAAGATCAAGGCCACGGACACCGATATGTCCGGACCGGTGTCGGCCTTCAAGCGGGCGGGCGTGAAGGCGATCCTGATCACCGTCGCGCCGGAGCAGACCGCCGCCACGGCGGGGGTCGCCAAGGCCCAGGGCCTCAACGTGCCGATCATGGGGAGCGGGCCCGTCTGGGCTCCTCAGCTCCTCGGCACGCCGGCCGGCTCGGCGCTGGCGAAGAATCTCTACGTTTCGGCGTCGCTCTCGCCCTACTCGCTGGCGAAGCCCGGCCCCATCGCGGTCAAGAGAGCGTGGAGCAAGACGTTCCCGAAGGCGGCCGCCAACAGCGTGTCGGTGGACTTCGGCTGGGCGACTGCCACGGTGATGAACGAGGTGCTGAAGAAGGCCTGCGCCAACAAGGACCTCACCCGCCAGGGCCTTGTGAACGCGCTTCACCAGCTCTCGGGCATCTCGCTGGGCGGCCTGGTGGCCGGACCGCTCGACTACACCACGAAGGGTCAGCCGCCCACGCGCGTCGTGTACATCTCTCATGTGGACAAGTCGCAGCCGGGCGGCCTGAGGACGCTCACCCCGCAGGGCTACGAGGCGTCGACGGCCAAGGACTACAAGTCGCCGGCGGGCTAGCCGACGCGTGGTCGTGACTTCCGGTGCACCGCCGCCCGTCTGGGGGCGGGGCACCCTGCTCGGACGGGCGGGCTACCGGATGTCCGCTGGTCGGCAGGCGCCGCGGCTCGATCCCGAACTCGGCGAGGAAGGAGAGGGTGCGCGCCCGAGGAAGCCGGTGACCGTCTCGGCCCGCTCGTCCCCGTGCGGCTCGGTGTAGGCGAGCTGCGGGTGGTCGTCGACGATCGAGTGGGCGAGCTTGTAGCCAACGCGCTCGCGTTTCTGCCCCCGGAGCGCGAGCGATCGGCGGTGACCGCGTGCCCGGGGCGCTGAACCGGACGAAGCGCTTGGTGTCCATCTGCAGCAGGTCGCCCGGTCAGGGCGACTCGAAGCGCCGCACCTCCTCCTTGGCGGCCTCGGGCGGCGCGCAAGCCCGCGTCGCTCAAGCAGCGCGAGACGGGGGCGTGGGCAGGCCGAGCTCGGAGGCGAGCAGGCGCCACCCGCGCCGGCGCGCAGGGGCGCGGTCGTGGTCGCGCTCGCTCGTGAGAGCGCGGCTGGTGCGTTGGCCTCGAGGGCCGGCTCCTTCGCCCAGGCACCCGAGGCGAGCTGGGGTGGCCTGCCCGCGGCGGTCGACCCAGCACTAGACGGTCGAGACCGAGAGGCGCCGCCAGGCCGCGGCCCGGCGGCGCGACATCCCCTCGAGGCACTTCTCGACGAACTCGATCCGGTGCCAGCGGGGCAGCCACCTACGCTTGTCCTGGATATGGGTGCGCCTTTCCTGCGAGTGGTCAACCCACAGCCTTGGAGTGGCCCGGATGCCTACTCGGGCGTTCGGAAGGTGTCTACGTGGGTCACCTAGCGCGGACTAACCCCAAGTAGCTGCCACACCCACGGCAGCGGTAGACGCTTGAAGTCAGACGGCCCCGGACCGCGGTCCGGGGCCGTCTGCTCGCCGGCTCAGTCTCCGGGTCACCACAACCGAACGAAGGGAGCCGGATGACAGAGCATGACGTGCTGTTCGGATTCCGTGTGCGCCTGTTCACGCTCGCCGAGGAGCTCGGCAACG
>DASQXU010000276.1:0-3201 GCA_035639555.1 Thermoleophilaceae bacterium | reverse complement strand
AGGCCGCGGCCCAGGAGCGTCGCTTCCGTCGCGAGGTGCAGCGCCTCGAGCCCTGCTTCTTTGCGCTGCCTCGGCTCGAGGGCACGGTGCTCGCCCTGCGCGCCGGAATCGGCGGGCCTGCCCGGAGCCCCGGACAGGTGGCGAAGCGACTTCGCATCTCCCAGGCTCGGGTCGGACGCCGCGAGCGGCGGGGCGTGCGCCTGCTCCGCTCCGCGAACGGCGCCACGGGCTGCGGGGGTCGGAGGGGCACAGAGCGAAGCGGTCGGCGCCGTGATCCGGGAGACGCTTCGGACCGTGACCGCTCAGGCCCGCGAGGCGCTCACCGGCGAAGGGCCTACGAGCGGCCAGGGCGTTCTCGCCGCCGGCAGCGGCGAAGCGGGGGCCGGGAGCGGTAAGGGCAGCGTGCTCGCCACACGGGCCTCCTCCGAAGGCGGGGATGGCAAGACCAGGACCGGCGGCGGCCTCACCGTACCGACGCCGTTTGGACAGATCCACACCGACTGGGGGGGAAGCCCTCTCGTCGTCGCGACCCTGCTGCTGCTAGTGCTCGCGGGCGCCGCGTTGATCGCCAGGTCGTTCAGGCACGCTCTGCGCTGAGCTCGAAGTCCTGGGGGGCTCCGGTCATCGCGCCGGCCAGGACGAAGCCGAAGCGCGGGGGTGTCGAGCTCGCCGAGGAGGTGCTCGAGCTGGGGGCGGCGCGAGCGACGGCCCTTGGCAAGGTGGAGGACGAGCACGATCCCGTCGCTCTGCCGAGCGAGCTCGCGGACGCGCTTTTCCTCGAGGAGGGCGGGCGAGAGCAGGAGCGCCAGGTCGGCGCGTGCGCGCAGCGACGGGAGGACCTTCGCGAAGCGGCAGGCATCGATGGGTCGGGGAGAGCTGCCGGCGGTCAAGACCTCGAGCGCACCCTGCCCGGTGTGCACGCGATCCAGGGCCGAATCGAGATCGTGCTCGCCGCTCAGCACCCCGGATAGCCCGGCGTGACGCCGGAGCGCAAAGCGCCGGCGGAGCGTGGGTCGCTCCGCGTCGAGGTCGGCGAGCACGACCCGACGCCCCAGCCTGGCCGCCTCGACTGCCAGGTTCGCCGCTCCGGTCGGAGCGCCGTCCTCCGAGACCGAGCCCGCCACGAGGAGCGCCGAGGCATGGTTCCGGGCCGCGACCCGAAGCACGTTCGCCGCGGCGGCCGTGGAAGGCCTGGGCGTCCTCGCCGCCGGGGGTCCTCGATCGTGACCAGTCGATAGCCGCGCTCGAGCTGCGGAGAGGGCCCGGGCACGGCCGCCAGCTGCGCCAATCCGAGGCGCTCCTGGAGCTGGCGGCTCGAGCGGGGGCGGAGGTCGAGCGCCTCCCGAAGCATGATGAGGATGAGCGCGAGCGGAAGGCCGATCGCGGCCCCGAGCGCCGCCCCCAGCAGGGGTTGGCGCTCGTGCCTCTTGGCTTCGCTCGCGGCGCGGACCACGGCTCGGCTCGCGCCCCGGCGCCGCAGGGTCGCGGCCAGCTCGCGCGCGTAGGAGTCGGCGAGCTAGACCACGGCCGAAGACCGGCTGCCGCGGACGCTGAGCGCCACGCCGCCTCCGCCCCGAATCCGGGCGTGGGAATGGTCGAGCAGTGTGGCCACCGGGAGCCGCGACAGGCCAGAGTTGTCGAGGACCCGCCGCACGAGCGCCGGGCTGCGCGCCAGGCGCAGCGCAACCTGGTCGTCGCCCTCGGTCGGCCGCGCGACGCCGCGCACGACCACCTCGGCGGTCGCCTTGTACTCCCGGTCCTCCCGCAGCGAGAACAGGGCCGCACCCGCCGCCGCGGCCAACAACGTGGCCAGCAGGATCCCGGCGCCGCGGCGGAGCGCGGCCACCGAGAGCAGAGGGCTGCGCCTCGGTCCCCGCACCGCCCCCACCCTACGCGCGGGGTAGCGCGCCCTCGCAGGTCCGTCGTGGCCGAACGTCGGACGGCCTTCCCGCTCGCTTCCCCTGGCCCCCGCGCACCCCGGCCGGCCCCGCGCCGACGCCCGGGGCGGGCGTCACCGATCCATGCAGGCGAGCGTCTCCTGGGCCAGACGCTGCAGGTCCTGGATGTAGGAGATGTGGGCCGACCAGGCTACGCCGGTGGCGACCCGAGTTGCGAGCTCTACCGTGTCCGCGTGCGCATCGATGAGCTCGTAGAGCAGTTGCCGGACCTCGACCGGCGGGCCAACTACGGTCGAGACCTGTTCGGGTATGTCGCTCATGCCGAGCGTCCCACCCCAAGTCGGGCGTCGGCCACCCGAACGGTCAGCGAGCGGACCCAGCTGGGTACGACCGAGGTGGCCACATCGGACCAACGCAGCGGGCGCACCTCGACTTGCGTCCGAGTCAGGCATGGTTCTCGCGCTTCGTGGGCAGATTTGGAATGGCACGCACTACGAGGAGGGCGAAGGTATGCCCCCGCTGCGGCGCGGACACAACCCACTGATCGACCAGCTCATCAGGTGAGGCCGTGAAGCGCAGCATGACGCTCGAGCTCGGCGCCCTGGGGAGGGAGACCCTCGAGGAGCAGGCGGGCGCCCATCGCCTGTCGGTGTCGGCGCTGCTGCGGCATGCGGCGCACTACTACCTCTCGGAGCGCGACGCCGGACGGCTCGCCTGGCGGGTCCCCGGGTTCGCCCGCGCGGCGGCCGGGGGCAACCACGAGGGGCGGCTCGAGGTCGCGCTCGAGCTCGACGACGACGTGTGGCGCTTGCTCGAGGCCGAGTCGGAGCGCCAGCGGGTACCGCTCGACCAGCTGCTCGTCCACGCAGCGTTCTACTTCATCAACGACCTGGCATCCGTGGCAGCGCCCTCGGAGTAGCCCCACGCATCGAAGTCCCAGGGCAGGATGCCTCTGGCCTTAGCGAACGGTGGGGCTCGGCCCGCGGGTGCGGCTTCGTTGCGCCTTGTATCGGCTGCGACTCGATGGGCCACGGCCAGCGGCCGCCTTTTCGGCCGCCTCGAACAGCATCAGTACGGCGAGCGCGACCGTCTCGTCCGAATGGTTGCTCCGTTCGAGGCGCCGCTGGCTCTCCTGTTCGATGGTCCTCAGCCTCTCGGCGAGCGCGGCGAGCTCGCGGTCGGCCTCGGCAAAGCCCTGCTTGTCCAGCGTCAGGGGCAGCCGGCTGAGGTGCATGTCCTCGTGGGTGAACCCGCCGCTCTCGACGGCGGCGTTGACCTCCTCGGCGACTTCGGCCAGGACGGC
>DASQXU010000275.1:0-4144 GCA_035639555.1 Thermoleophilaceae bacterium | reverse complement strand
GCGCACCTGGTCAAGGCGGCGACCTACCACCGCCTGGCGCTCGAGCGGACCGGCGATCGCTTGAGAGCCCGGGTGGTGCTGGACGTCTGAGCCCGGCCCGGCCTCAGCCTAGACCTCGACCGCGGCCCGCCTGGTTGCCCGCTCCATCAACTCCCGCTGGACCGATCGCTCGCCGCCCTGGCGCCGCCGCCAGCCCTCGGGCGACAGCTCCCAGCCGAAGGTGTCGTCGGCGAGGCAGCGCTCGAGGGTGTCCTCGAGCTGGTCCCTAAGCCGCTCGTCGTCGACCGGCACGAGCAGCTCGACCCGGGTGTCGAGGTTGCGCGGCATGAGGTCGGCCGAGCCGATGAAGTAGCGCCGCTCCTCGCCCCGGTAGAAGGCGTAGATGCGCGAGTGCTCGAGGAAACGGCCGACGACCGACACCACGGTGAGGTTCTCGCTCACGCCCGGGAGACCGGGCTTGAGGCAACAGATGCCGCGTACGTTCAGGTCGATCGGGACGCCCGCCTGCGACGCTTCGTAGAGCGCGCGGATACAGCGGCGATCGACCAGCGAGTTCATCTTCATCACGATCCGGGCGGGCTCGCCGCGGCGGTGGGCGTCGATCGTCCGGCCGATCTCCTCGGTGAGCCAGTCCCTGGCCCGCTCGGGGGCGACGACGATGCGGCGGTAGGACGGCAAGCGCGCGGCGCCGGTCAGCGCGTTGAACAGCGCGGCGACGTCGGCGCCGATCTCGGGGTCGCAGGTGAACAGGCCGAGATCCTCGTAGAGCCGCGCGGTCTTGCCGTTGTAGTTGCCGGTGCCGATGTGCACGTAGTGGCGGACGCCGGCCCCCTCGCGCCGCACCACTAGGAGGGCCTTGGCGTGGGTCTTCAGCCCCGGAAGCCCGTACACCACGTGTACGCCGGCCTCCTCGAGCGCCCTCGCCCAGTCGATGTTCCGGCGCTCCTCGAAGCGCGCCTTGACCTCGACCATGCAGACCGCCTGCTTCCCTGCGTCGGCCGCCTGAATCAGCGAAGGCACCAGCGCCGAGTCGTCCGAGGTCCGGTAGACCGTCAACTTGATCGCGAGGACGTCCTCGTCCTCGACCGCCTGCTTGACGAAGCGCTCGACGCTCGTGGCGAAGGAGTCGTAGGGGTGGTGGACCAGCCGGTCGCCCGAGCGCATGGCGCCGAGCACGTCGGGCTCCTCCCCCTCGGGGGCGGCGAACGCCGGCTCGGTGAGCGGCGTCCAGCTCGGCTCGCGCAGCTCGGGGTGGCCGTCGTGGCCCTGGAGCTCCGCCAGGTCACTCATGTCGAGCAGCCCGTGGATGTCGATCACCTGGACCTCGTCGATGGCCAGCGACTCGACGACGAAATCGCGCATCGCTCGGGGGAGCTCGGCCTCCAGCTCGAGGCGAACCGCCTCGCCGAAGCGACGCCGGCGCAGCTCATCCTCGACCGCCCGCAGCAGGTCGTCGGCCTCGTCGGAGACGGTGAAGTCGGCGTCGCGGGTGACCCGGAAGAGCCCGTGGTGGAGGATCTCCATGCCCGGGAAGAGCTGATCGAGGTGGCGGGCGATCACCTGCTCGAGCGGCACGCAGGCGCCTTCGTTGATCCACAGAAAGCGCGGAAAGACCTCCTTCGGCACCTTGACACGGGCGAAGGTCTCAACGCCCGACTCCGGATCGCGGAGCCAGACGGCGAGGCTCAGCGAGAGGTTCGAGATGTACGGGAACGGGCGCCCCGGCCCGACCGCGAGCGGGGTGAGCGCCGGGAAGATCTGCTCCGAGAAGAGACGGTCGACCACCGCGAGCTCGTGCTCATCGCAGGTCGAGCAGTCGATCACCCGGATGCCGTGCTCAGCCAGCGCCGGGCGGACGCGGTCGCTCCATTGACCCGAATGGCGGGCCTCGAGCTCCTGCACCCGCTCCGAGATGCGCGCGATCACCTCCTGGGGGGAAAGCCCGTCGGCGCCGCGAACGTCGATCCCGGCGTCCACCTGGTCGTGCAGTCCGGCGACCCTGACCATGTAGAACTCGTCGAGGTTGGTGGCGTAGATCGAGAGGAAGCGGACCCGCTCGAACAGCGGCAGGGCCGGATCCTCGGCCAGCTCGAGCACCCGCTCGTTGAAGTCGAGCCACGAGAGCTCCCGGTTGACGTAGAGCTCGGTCGAGTCGAGGCGCTCCAGGGCGACGTCGGTCGTCACGGGGTCAACTGTACGAGTCGTCGCGCCATGGAACACTTCCTCTCCGGGTGATCCTGCTGCTTCGACATGGGGAGGCCGAGGACGGTTCACCGGACGCCGAGCGCAAGCTTACGGAACGTGGAGTCGAGCAAGCGCGCGCCGCGGGCCGGGCGCTCGCGGCGCTCGGAGTGAACATCGACGCCTGCCTGGCCAGCCCGCGGGTGCGGGCCGCCGATACCGCGCGGATCGCCTGCGAGGCGCTCGACGCCGAGGTGAGGATCGAGCCCCGCCTCTCGGGCGGCCCCTTCGACCCGGAGGAGCTGACGGCAGGAGCCGGCGACGACGTCCTGCTCGTCGGGCACGACCCGGACTTCTCGCTCGCCGTTCATCGCACGACCGGCGCCCAGGTGCGGTTGAAGAAGGGTGGGCTGGCCGGCGTCGAGAAGGGCGAGCTCATGCTCCTCCTGCGCCCGGCGGAGCTCGCGCTGATCGCTCGTGCGGCGAGCGTCGAGCGCGCCTGAGCGCCCGGCGTCGCTACTCCCCGCCCCGAGCGGTCAACAGCTCGACGATCGCTCCCTCGCGGAGCCCCCCACGGGCGATCCGAAGCCGAAGCTCGAGGCGTTCGGAGAACGCCTCGAGGAGCAGGATTCCGGCCGGCAGGAGGCGCACCCGCTCGGGGTCGAGCTCGTAACGCGCGGCCACCTCGGCAATGGGGGCGGTGGCGAGCACCCCGATGCCGGCCTCGAGCGCCTCGGGCGAGAGCTCACCACCCACCAACCGCCGCATCGAGGTGGCCGTGCCGCCCACCGCCACTCCAGTCCGAGCCGGCGGCGAGCGTAGGCCGGCGAGGGCGTCGTGGACGTGTCGCCTGGCGGCCTCGAGCTCGGCCTCGCTCGGTGGGTCGGAGGTCAGGAAGCGGTCGGCCAGCACGCCCGAGCCGATCCCGAACGACTCGGACCACCTCATCGTCCCGTCGGCGTCGCCGATCGCAACCTCGCTCGACCCGCCGCCCACGTCGACCACCGCGATCGGACCCTCGGGCTCGTCGGGGAGCGTCCGCGTCGCCCCGACGAACGACAGCCGGGCCTCCTCCTCGGCGGTCAGCACCCAGAGCGGCATGCCGCCGCTGTCCTCGACGGCGGCGGCCAGCTCCTCGCGGTTGCGGGCGTCGCGGATCGCCGCGGTCGCTACGGCCAGGACCTGCTCCGCGCCGATCTCGCGGGCGAGGCGGGCCTGTGCGGCCACGACCGCCGCGGTCTCCTCGATGGTGTCGCGGGGGATCGACCCGTGGTCGCGAAGGACCCTACCTATGCGGGTGAACGCCCGCTGGCTCTCCAGCTCGCGGAGCCCGTCGGCGTGGGCGTCGGCGACGAGGAGCCGCGTGGTGTTGGTGCCGATGTCTATGCAGGCGAGGATCAAGCGCGGTGCGCGCGTCAGCGTATGTCCGCGCGGTGGTCGCGCTCAAGCGTGCGGCGGCGGCACGGGCTCGGGATGCGAGGCGTCCTCGAACTCGCGAAACAGCCCGGTGACGACGAACGCCGTCTGCTCACCGATGTCCACCGCATTGTCGCCGATGCGCTCGAGCGAACGCGCGACGAGCGCCATGTGCATCGCCCACTCGCGCCGGTCGGGCTCGTCGCCCAGCTCGATCGCGGTTTGGAAGCACCGGCGATTGAGGACGTCGATCTGATCGTCCTGGCGAACGAGGTCGTGGGCGAGGCCCACGTCACGCCGCTCGAAGGCCCGCTTCGCCTGCAGGACCTGACGGCGTGCGCGGTCGCCCATCTCTTCGATGATCCCCAGCATGCCTTCATCGGCGGGGGGCTCCCGGCCGTCGAGCGGCACGAGCTTGGCGATGTTCACCGACTGGTCGCCCATCCGCTCGGCATGCTTGATCACGTGCAGGAGGGCGGCCACCACGCGGAGGTCGGTGGCCACCGGCGCCTGTAGGGCGAGCAGCGACAGGATGCCCTGGTGGACC
>DASQXU010000274.1:0-8098 GCA_035639555.1 Thermoleophilaceae bacterium | reverse complement strand
TCGGCTACTACCTGGTGCGGCTGTCGATCGATCCGGTGAGCGGGCTCTGGTACCTCCTGGTCCTGGTGAGCGGCGACAGCGTCGGGATCCTGACCGCCCTGATCGGCTGTGCGGTACTCGCTGTCCTCGGGACGGTGGTCTGGATCGCCCGGCGCCCCGACCGCGCGACCGCGGCCGGCCGCCCGGCCGAGAACGCGCGCGTGTACCCACTGGGACGGGAGGCGGGATCCGAGGCGCTCGGGGAAACCGGGTCGACGCTGCGTGGCTGAGCGGGGCCGAGCGGCTCAAGCGTGCTCATACCCCCGCAGTCCCTCGACCGGTCGGCCGTCGGCTCCGACGAGCGTGACCTCCCGCCCTGGCTCGACCCGGCCCAGCCAGGTGAGCCGCGCGCCGGCGCCGCCAGCGGCGTCGTCGAGGCGGGCGCGGCGGGCGGCCGGCGCGCAGACGAGCAGCTCGTAGTCGTCCCCGGCGCCGGCGGCCAGCTCGAGCGGATCGCGCCCCTGGGCGCGCGCGACCGCGGCCACGCCCGGCGCGAGCGGCAGCTCGGAGAGACGGAGCTCGAGGGCCACGCCGCTGCGCTGCGCGACGTGCCGCGCGTCGGTCGCCAGGCCGTCGCTCAGGTCGATCATGGCGCTGGCCCCGGCCCGCGCCAGGGCCCGGCCCAGTACGAGGCGCGGCTCCGGGCGCCGGTGACGCGCGGTGAGCGCCTCGCGGTCGGCCTCCGAGAGACCGTGCGGGCGCGGCGCGCGAAGGAGCTCGAGGCCGGCGGCCGATCCCCCGAGGTCGCCGCTCACGGCGACGAGGTCGCCCGGTTGGGCCCCGTCGCGGCCGACCAGCTCGTCCTCGTCGTCGGCCCAGCCGGTCACCGCCACGGTCACGACCAGGGTCGGTGAGCTCACCACGTCGCCACCGGCCACCGTGACCCGGCAGCGCGCAGCCAGGGTCAGCATCCCGTCGACCAGCTCGAGCGCAGCGGGGGTGTCGAAGGCCTCGGGAAGGGCCAGGGCGACGTATGCCTCCCCGGGTGCGGCGCCCATGGCGGCGAGGTCCGAGAGGGCGGTGGCGAGCGCCTTGTGGCCGATGTCGGACGCGGCATGGGTGTCGAGCTCGAAGTGGATGCCCTCGACCACGGCGTCGATCGAGCTGACCGCGAATGGGCGGGAGCGCACGACCGCGGCGTCGTCCCCCGAGGCGCGGACCACGCGCGAGCCCGGGCGACCGAGCCGGGACTGGATCGCGGCGATGAGCTCCAGCTCGCGCAAAGCCCTGGTGCCGAGACTACAGTCCAACCCGTGACGATGCGGCCGACAGGGGTCCCCGAGGCGGGGGAGCGCGGGTCCGACGCGAGCGGCGACCGTCCCTCCCTTCCGCCGCCCACCCTGCTCGAGCGCGCGGGGGCGGCGGCGGCCGGGATCAGCTCGGTCGGCCGGGCGAGTCGCGGCAGGCGGGCGCTCCTGCAGTGGGGGCTCGCGGCGCTCATCTTCGGCTTCCTGATCGCCTTCGTCGTGCGGCAGTGGAACAGGCTCCCCGACTTCAACTGGCGCTTCAGCCCGGGCTGGCTCGTCGTCTCGGCGCTCGCGGTCGGCGTCTTCTACGCCGTGCAGCCCGAGATCTGGCGGCTGATCCTCTCGACCCTCGGCGAGCACATCGACGCCCGTCCGGGGAGGGCCGTGTGGGGGAAGTCGCTGCTCGCCCGCTACGTGCCGACCAACGTCCTGATGCTGGTCAGCCGCGTCGTGATGGCGGACCGCTACGGCGTCGCCAAGCGGGTCTGCCTGGCCAGCATCGTGTACGAGCTCGGGCTGTCGTTCGGGACCGCGGTGATGGTCGGCGCCTACTTCGTGATCCAGCTGCCCTCGCTGCACCACCAGCCCGCCCGCTACGGCGTGCTGGTGGTGGTCCCGCTCGTCCTCGTGGCGCTCCACCCGCGGGTCTTCTTTCCGCTCGCCAACTTCGGCCTGCGCAAGCTCGGCCGCGAGCCCCTGCCCCGGCCTCTGAGCTTCCGGAGCATCCTCGGCTTCTGCGGGATGTACATCATCTGCTGGGCGCTGGTAGGCCTGGGGGTGTGCGCCTTCGCGGCCGCGCTTCACCCCTTGGCCGCCTCCGACTTTCCCTACGTCGCCGCGGCCTACCCGGTCGCCTTCTGCGTCGCCGTGCTGACCTTCATCGTGCCGAGCGGGCTGGGGACCCGCGACGCCGCGCTGGCCACCGCGATGGCGGCCGTGCTCGTCGGCACGGTGGCGACCGCCATAGCGGTCGCGTTCCGCATCTTCCAGACCGGCATCGAGCTGCTGTACGTGGGAACGGTGGTCGGCCTAGCCCGCCGGCGCTAGCCGTTCGGGCCGCGGCCGTTCCCATTCCCGTTGCCGTGTCCCTGGCCGGGCCCGGGGCTCGGCGCGGGGGCGGGCGAGGGCGCCGGCGCGGGCGGCGGCGGCGCCACGATCCTCGGCGGCGGCTGGGGCGGAGCGGCGTAGAGCTTGGGGTTGTACCCCTGGTTGCCCTGGGCGCCGGTCGAGCCGGTGCCGGGCCCGGTGTAAGGCGACGAGGGGCGGTAGCCGCCGTAGCCGCCGGAGCGACCGTACCCGCCGTACCCGCCACCCTGCTCGCTCGTGGTGTAGTGGCCCGAGAACTGGCGGAGGTGGACCGGGTTCCTGGGCGGCGGGAAGCCGCCGCAGAAGCTCCCGTGGGCCACGGTCATGTAGTCGTGCCAGATGCCGGCCGGGTAGGAGCCGCCCTGCACGCCCGGCATCGACACCAGCGCGTTGGGATAGCCCATCCAGGCCGCGGTCGCGAGCTTCGGGGTGTAGCCGACGAGCCAGGCGTCGTTGAAGTTGTCGGTCGTGCCGGTCTTGGCTGCGGCCGGGCAGCCGTAGTCGGCCCTCACCGCAGTGCCCCGCCGGATGTTCATCTCGAGGATCTTGGTGACCTCGGCGGCCACGCCGTCCTGGAGCACACGCTTGCGCTTCGGCTTGCCGAGGTCCTCGGACTTGCCGTCCGGGAAGACCACCCTTCGGATGGCGATCGGCTCGTTGCGGATGCCGCCGGAGGCGAGCGTCGCGTAGGCATCGGCCATCTCGAGCGGCGAGACGCCGAGGCGGAGGCCTCCGAGGCCCTCCGCCGGAAGGCCGTCGAGGTGGGTCTTGATCCCCATCATCCTGGCCGTCTCACGAACCGCCTTCGGCCCCACGTCGAGGATGAGCTGGGCGTAGACCGTGTTGTCCGACTTCAGCGTTGCCTTGACCAGGTTCATCGTCCCGCCGTAGCTGTCGTCGAACGTCTTGACCTTCCAGCGCCCGTAGCCCCGCAGGTTGAGGTCGAGCGGCTTGGACACGTAGGCCGTGTGGTTGGGGTCGATGCCCTTCCGGATCGCCGTCGTCAGGACGAACGTCTTGAACGACGACCCCGGCTGCCGGTGCCCCTGTGCGGCGAGGTTGAACGTCCGGCTCTTGTACGAGCCGGTCGACGCCATGGCGCGGATGTAGCCGTTCGAGGCGTCGATCGAGACGATCGCCGCCACCGGCCCGGGGTAGCCCGCGAGCTCACCCTCCATCGCCTTGCGGGCGGCGTCCTGGAGCTTGGGGTCGACCGTGGTGTAGATCTTCAGCCCGCCGCGCCGGTACACGCCGACGCCGTAGCGCTTGATGAGCTCGTCCTGGACGTAGTCGAAGAAGTAGGGCTCTCGGCGGCGGGTGTAGCGCGTCCCATGGTGCAGGCGAAGCGGCGCGCGCGAGGCCCGAGCCGCCCGCGCCGGGCTCAGGAAGTGGTTCTTGACCATCGCATCGAGCACCTCGGCGCGGCGCGCGATCGCCGCGGTGGGATTGCGGAACGGGTTGTACTCGGAGGGGGCCTGGGGCAGGCCCGCGATGAGCGCCGCCTCCGGCAGGGTGAGCTGGCGCGCGTGTTTGGCGAAGTAGGTCTCGGCCGCGGCCTCGGCCCCGACCGCGGTGCGCCCGCTCACCGTCCCGTAGGGCACGACGTTCAGGTAGCTCTGGAGGATCCAGCGCTTCGAGTGCCTCTTTTCGAGCTCGGACGCCAGCTTGGCCTCGCGGATCTTGCGCGCGAAGTTGCGCTTCGGATCCTTGATGTAGAGCTCGCGCACGAGCTGCTGGGTGATCGTCGAGCCGCCCTGCACCGTGCCGCCCGACTCGATGTTCCTTACGCCGGCCCGGATGATCGCGCCGTAGTCGACCCCCTTGTGCTTGTAGAAGTGCTCGTCCTCGATCGCCACGGTGGCGTTGCGGAGCGCTCGCGGCATCTGGCTCCAGGGGATCGGCGTGCGGATCGTGTCCGACTGCACGTAGCCGAGCCGGGACCCGTCGGCGGCGTAGATCACCGAGTTCGAGCCCTTGTCCTGCGGCTTCAGCTCCGAGAGGTTCGGGGCGCTGGAGGCCACCGCGAGCACGTAGCCGGCTACCGAGAGCACCCCCGCGACGGCCAGGACCGCGACCGCGATCACCGCCACCCCGAGCTTGCTGCGGTGGCCGCCTCGCCGGCGCCGTCTCGACTTTCGCTGCCGGTAGGTCATCCCGACCCCGCCTAGCCGCCCGGAGCGCCCCGCGGTCGCACTAGGAGGCGACCTCCGAGGATAACCCCTCCTCGCGCAGCCGCCGCAGCCACCGGGCGCGCAGGCGCGCAGCCACCCGGCCTCGCTCCCGCGGGTGGTCGGCCCAGGTGGTGGCGACCAGACGCACCCCGTCGGTGGTCACCTCGGCCACGCTCGCCTCGACGCCATCGTCGGTCGCGATCAGCTCGAGCGCGCGGTCGACGTCGGCCCCGGCCGGCAGCCACACCGACGCCTCCACGCGCACACGGCGCTCGGCCAGGGTGTGGTTCTGCACCGAGCTCTGGGCGAGCCGCTCGTTGGGCACGACCAGGCGCCGCCCGTCGTCGAGGAGGATGTACGTGTACGTCAGGCGCACGTCCTCGACCTCGCCGGTCTGATCCTCGAAGGTCACGAGGTCGCCGACCCGGATCGGTTGGGTGATCGCGAGCAGGATCCCGGCGATCGCGTTGGCCAGGGACTGCCTGGCCGCGAAGCCGACCACGAGCCCGACCACCGCCGATGAGGCCAGGACGCCGGTCGCCACCCGCTTCACCGCCGGGAACTGGGCCAGGGCCAGCCCGATCCCGAGCACGACGATCGCGACGAAGACGAGCCGGCGCAGGAGCCGCAGGCGGGTGTCGGCGACCGGCGAGAGGGAGCCGCGGGCGACCGCCTCCGAGAGCGTGCGCTCGCGGCGGGCGAGGGCGCCGTCGACGAGCTTGGCCACCGCGATCGCGAGCACCACCGTCGCCCCCGCGGTCACCTCGTCGCCGTGGCGATCCCAGAACGACGCCGCGATGGCAAGATCGGACCGCGACATGGCGTATGAGGCTACCCGGACGGTCCCGGCCGCCGACCAGCAGGCGCAGGCCCGGCTGCCCCGGCGGGCGCTGGCCGCCCTCCGCGGCTCGGAGCCGCTCAGGGCCGCGCTCGGACCATTCCTGTGGACGCGCGCGGCCATCCTCGCGGTCGCGGTGTTCGCGGCGCAGTTCATCGAACCGGCACGGCCGGGAGCGCCGGACACCGGCATCGCCGCCTTCGACGTCCCGGCGCTCACCCACTCGCTCCACGGATTCGGCGACGTCCTGCTCTCCCCGCTCGCCCGCTGGGACGCCGTCTGGTACCTGTCGATCGCCCACTCGGGCTACGGGCACGCCGCCGGCCCGACCGCGTTCTTCCCGCTCTACCCGCTCCTCGTGCGCGGCGGCGCGGAGCTGGGGGGCGGGTCGCCGGGCGCCCTGCTCGTGGCCTCCTACGTGGTGTCGCTGGGCGCCTTCCTCGGCGCGCTGGTGCTCCTCTACCGGCTGGTCGTCCTCGAGCTCGGCCGCCAGGCGGCGCGCACGACGCTGCTGCTCCTCTGCGTCTTTCCGGGATCGCTCTTCTTCGGTGCCCCGTACTCGGAGAGCGTCTTCCTGCTGGCCTCGGTGGCCGCGTTCTATGCCGCCCGGACCGGGCACTTCGCGTGGGCGGGCTTGGCCGGTGGAGCGGCCGCCGCCACCCGCAGCGCCGGCGTGCTGCTCTTGCTGCCGCTCGCCCTCCTGTACGTCATCGGCCCGCGGCCCCACCGCCCGGGCGAGTCGCCGCCGTACGCGCTCCGGCCCGACGCGGCCTGGCTCGCGCTGGTTCCCCTGGGTCTCGCCGCCTACGTGGGCTGGCTGGCCCACGCCCACGGCGACGGCCTGGCCTTCCTCGACGTGCAGCACGTCTGGTACCGCCACTTCGCCGGGCCGCTCGGCGGGGCCTGGCAGGGTGCGGTGGCTGCGTTCGAGGGGGCGCGGCAGCTTCTCTCGGGGGCGCGCGAACCCGTGTACTTCACGAAGGCCGGCGGCGATCCGTTCCAGGTGGCGGGCATGAACCTGATGCTGTTCGCCTTCCTGGTGCTCGCCGTGGCCGCCTGCGTCGGCGCCCTCCGGCGGCTGCCGCTCGCATACGGCGCGTACGCGGCGGCCGCGCTGCTCCTTCCGCTGTCGTTCCCGGTGGGGCCCCAGCCGCTCATGTCGCTGCCGCGGTTCATGGCGGTGCTGTTCCCGCTCTTCATGTGGCTCGCGCTCCGGTGCGCCACGCCCGAGCGGCGCGAGCGCGTCGTCGCCGTGTCGGCCCTCGTCCTCGGGCTGTTCGTAACCCAGTTCGCCACCTGGCACTGGGTGGCCTAGGCGTGCCCGTTCGGGCCGTCCTGCTGGACGCGCTCGGGACGCTCGTGCGGCTCGAGCCGCCCGCGCCGCGCCTGCGCGAGGAGCTCCGCCGCCGCGGGGTGGAGGTCGACGAGGAGACGGCGGCGCGGGGGATGGCGGCCGAGATCGCCTACTACCTCGAGCACCACATGGAGGGCCGGGACAGCGCGTCGCTCGAGCGCCTCCGCGACCGCTGCGCCGACGCGCTGGCCGGCGCGCTCGGGGTGCCGGGCCTGAGCGGCCCGGACGTGCGCGGGCCGCTGCTCGAGTCGCTGCGGTTCGGCGTCTACCCCGACGTGCAGCCCGCCCTGCGGGAGCTGCGCCGCCGGGGACTGCGGCTCGTGGTGGCGAGCAACTGGGACTGCTCGCTCGGCGGGCGGCTCGAGGAGGTCGGGCTGATGGGGCTGCTCGACGGGGCGGTTTCCTCGGCCGTGGTAGGCGAGGCCAAGCCGGCGAGGGCAGTGTTCCTCGCGGCCCTGCGGCTCGCCGGGGTCGGCCGCCGCCAGGCGCTGCACGTCGGCGATTCGCTCCCGGGGGACGTCGAGGGAGCCCGAGCCGCCGGCCTGCGCGCGGTCCTCCTGGTCCGCGACGGCGAGCCTCCGCCGGGCGTGCCGGCGGTTCGGTCGCTGGCCGAAGTGCCGTCCCTAACCTAGTCCGCGGTGCAGCGCCAACCGCAGACCGTGCCCGCTCCTCCTCCCGACCCGCCGGAGCTCCCGGAGGGCGCCCGCCCGCGCTGGCCGGCCTGGTACGCCGCGGTCGCCTTCCTGGTCGCCCTGAGCGGCACGTTCATCGCGGTCGGGATCATCGCCGCGATCACGGGCAACACCTCGAACCAGGACTCCCCGACGTTCACGATCGCCGGCACCCTCGTCCAGGACGTGATCTTCGTCGCCACCGCAGTGGGTTTCGCCTCGCTCCAGCGCCGCCCCCGGGCGTGGCACTTCGGGCTGACCCGGACCCGGCTCTGGTCGGCGGTCCGCTGGGCCGGCCTCGGGATCTTGGCCTTCTACTTCCTCTCGTTCGTCTACCAGGCCGTCGTTCACCCGGACACGAAGCAGGTGGTGACGCAGCAGCTCGGGGCGAACCGCGGGACCCTCGGGCTGATCGTCGCGGGGATCATGGTTATCGTCGTCGCGCCGGCGGCCGAGGAGTTCTTCTTCCGAGGCTTCTTCTATCGGGCGCTGCGGAGCCGCTTCTCGGTGATCGCGGCGGCGGTGATCGACGGACTCCTGTTCGGCGCGATCCACTACGACTTCAGCGGGGGGAACGGGCTGCTGATCGTCCCGCCGCTCGCGCTCCTCGGCTTCATCTTCTGCCTGGTCTACGAGCGGACGGGATCGATCTACCCGACGATCGCGCTGCACTCGTTCAACAACACGATCGC
>DASQXU010000273.1:0-3638 GCA_035639555.1 Thermoleophilaceae bacterium | reverse complement strand
GGACGGTTGTCTCGATCACCAAGGGGGTCCTCACCGCGATCGTCGCCGTGGTGACCATCGCCTTCATGACCTTCTTCATGATCGTCGAGGGTCCGACCTGGGCTGACCGCTTATTCGGCCTGCTCGCCACCGAAGCGGAGCCGCGCTGGCGAGCCGTGGGCCGGCGGATCTATCAGGCGGTGAGCCGGCTACGTGACGGGCAACCTGCTGATAAGTGCGATAGCCGGCGGCGCGACCGCGCTCGTGCTGTTCATCCTCGGCGTCCCGTACGCGCTAGCCCTCGGCTTGCTCGTCGCGATTCTGGACCTCATCCCGCTGGCCGGCGCGACGGTGGCCGGGGTCATCGTCATCACGATCGGCTTCCTGACGTCTGTGACCGCGGGCGTCGTCGTCGCGGTGTTCTTCGTCCTCTACCAGCAGCTCGAGAACCACCTGCTCCAGCCGCTCGTCTACGGGCGCACCGTGCAGCTCTCGCCGCTGACTGTCCTGATCGCCGTGCTCGTCGGCGCCGAGGTCGCCGGCGTGCTGGGGGCGCTGGGCGCGATCCCGATCGCCGGCGCAATCCAGATCGTGCTCATCGACTGGCGCGACCGACGCCGGGAGCGCGCCGCCGCCTTGGCCCAGCCGGACGGAAGCAGCAGCGCCGCGCGGGCGGCGTCCGCACCGAGCGCTAGGGCCTGAGCCGCCGAGCTCGTAGCAGCGCTACCGGTGGCGCACGGCTCGGTGGGCCCCCACCGGCGGCCTCGAGGGGCGGGGCGGCGAGTGTCGCGATCCCGAGCGCTTCCGGTCCGACGCACTGGCCGGGCGCCGGTCGGGCCTCGGCGACTCGTGCCGGCGCTCTTGCTCCTTCTCGCCCTGGAGCTCCTCGTCGCGAGCCTGCGGCTCCTCCTCGTAGTCCTCTTCGAGCTCCTCGTCGGCCTCGGCCTGAGGCTCTTGCTCGTAGCCCTCTTCCTCCTCGTAGTCCCCGTCGAGCCCCTCCTCGGCCTCGGCCACGTGCTCGCCGAGCTGGCCGGCGGCCTGCTGCCCGGTCCGACTCGCCTGCTCGGCCGTCTCGCTCACCGCACCGCCGGGACCGAGGGCCCGCTCGGCCGCCCCGGCTGCCCGTTGGGTGGTCTCGCTCACCGCGCCGCCGGGACCGAGGGCCTCCTCTGCCGTGTCGCCCAGCTCCCCTACCGCGTCGTCCACGGTGTTGACCAGCTCCTTCAAGAGGTCGGGGTTGCGATCGACCGTGGTGAGGGCACGGTCGAGGATCGCGCGGACGTTGTGGAGGCGTGCCTTCAGCAGCGCCTGGGCCTCGACCCCGGTGATCTGAAGGGCGACCCGCTCGATCGCGACGTCCGCCCCGACGTTCAGCTGGACGAGCTCGGCGAGCTTCGCCTGGACCGCGATGCGCGCCTGGAGGTTGTCGACCTCGAGGCTGATCTCGTCGACCTCGAGTTGAGGGACGTCGAGGACGACGTCGGGCTCGTCGCTAGGGGAGAACTCGTACTGGTCCGTGTCGGCCTCGACTTCGCGCTGCCCCAGTCGGGAGCGCTCGGGATCTCCGCCGTCGCCCATCACCTTGGTCTTCTCTGCCTTCTCCGTCGCTTGAGCGGAGCCGCGGCCTGGCGTGTCTGCCATGGCTTCTACTTTCTTCGGGGTCGCTGAGACTGTGTCAGCCACTACCCGCGAGATCGGGCCGAAAGCGGTTGCCGCGGCGTTCCGCAACCGCATCAGCGGTCGCCATTCGCCGAGTAGGCCGCCCTAGTGGCGGTTTCCGTCCTGCGCGGCGGCCGCGCGCCGGCCGGAACGGTCGCCGCCGAGAGTGGCGACGTGCGCCATCACGGACGCGGCGAAGTCGCTCAGGACCTCGACCTCGTGCGAGGTCCAGCGGCGCGGCCTGTGCTCGATCACGCAGAAGCTGCCGATCGTGTGCCCATCCTCGGTGGTCAGCGGCACCCCGGCGTAGGAGATGACATCGAGGTCCCGGATCGCCAGGTTGTCCTGCACCAGGCGATGCTCGCGCGCATCGGTGCATACCAGCGGCTGGGTGGACACCACGACGTGCTGGCAGAAGGAATGCAGCAGGCCGGTCTCGCCTTCGCTCGCCCACGGCTCCTCCAGGCCGTAGGCCGCCGCGAAGATCTGCCGGTCCTTGTCAACGAGCGTCAGGAGCGCGACCGGCGCGTCGAGCGCCCTGGCCGCAAGCTTGGTCAGCCGCTGGAGCGCCGGGTCGGTTGGGGCATCGACGAGGCCGGTCCGGTGCAGAGCCTTTAGCCGCCCCTCGTCGGCCAGGACGTCCTGGTCGCCGTTGCCGGCGAACCGGCGGCGCCCTTGCGTCGAGCGTGCGGCGAGCTCCTCGATCGTCGTCAGCCCGTCGTCATCACCGCGAGCGCCGGCGAGCTGGCCGACGCGCAGCAGGGCGGCGTCACGCACGAACTGGGCGACGCTCACCTCCTGGCGCGCGGCCTCGCGCTCGAGCAGCTCCCAGAGGTCGGGGCTGACCCGGATGGTCGTCGCCTTGAGTCCCATGAGTGCAGCTTAGTGGTCGGATCAGCCATCGGAGAGTCCGCGACACCGCTCTGCTTGACTTGAGCGGTAAGCTGCCCGCGACCATTCGGCCGTGACGAGGAGGGGTCACGGTGTCCGTGGCAGCCACCCGTTCGCTAGCTTCGCCCCGTCTTCACTCCATCCGCCGCATCGCGGCGCTCATCGGCGTGCTCGCCGCCCTGAGCATCGCGCTTGCGCCGGCCGCCCACGCCGCCTCTAGCCCCTGCCCCGCCGGTTCGGGATCCGGCTCCGGCTGGGACCTCTCCACGTCGACTTTCGACCCGCACTACACGCGCCACCCATACGTCGGGAACGGGTATCTCTCCCAGCGCGTCCCGCCGAACGGCATGGGCTACGTCTCGACCGGCGAGAAGACGGGCTGACCGCTCTACACGCCGCGCTACGACGGCGCCTTCGTCTCCGGGCTCTACGCGCGTGTCCCGACGGAGGCTGACCCCAGCACCGCCCGGGCCGTTATCGCCGCGATCCCGACGTGGTCGACGCTCAACCTGACCGCCGGGTCCGAGACCTACTCGCCCAACACGCCGGCCGGCCAGATTTCGAACTTCAACCAGACGCTGTATCTCGCCTGCGGGCTGCTGCGCACCTCGCTGACCTGGACGACCAGTGACGGCAAGGCGACCGATCTGGTCTACGACGTGATCGCCGACCGCAAGGATCGGCACGTCGGCGCAGTGCGGATGACCATGACCCCGCACTGGAGCGGCGACGCCACCGTCACCGACCTCATCGACGGCGCGGGCGCGCGCCGGGTCGTCCAGACCGGTGGCGGAGCCGTGAACGGCAACAATTCGACCGTCGACGTCACCTTCGCCTCGCAGACGTACAACACCGTCGGCGCCGTGGCCTCCACCCTCAGCCAACCGGCGGGCCTCAAGTCCACCAGCAAGCGGAGCCCCAAGGCGGAGAACCTGTCGGCCAGCGACGCCGTCACCTTCCGCGCCGCGTCCGGCAGCTCGTACCAGTTCGTCAAGTACGTGGGGGTCGACACCGCGTTGACCTCCGCCACACCTGAGGACTCGGCGGTGTCGGCCTCGCAGCAGGCGGCGAGCAAGGGGTGGTCGCAGCTGTTCTCAGAGCACGCCGCC
>DASQXU010000272.1:0-20092 GCA_035639555.1 Thermoleophilaceae bacterium | reverse complement strand
CCGCGAGGGCCACTCGCTCGCGATGGAGGACCTCGAGCAGGTCGAGCACGAGCTTCCCGAGCGGCTGATCCTCGGCTGCGGCGCGCACGGGCAGCTCCGGCCCGATCCGGCGGTGATCGAGGCGCTGCGCAGGCGCGGAGTAGAGGTGGAGGCGCTCCCCACCGCAGACGCGGTCCGCCGCTACGGGGAGTCGGACGAACAACGAACAGCGGCCGCTCTGCACCTCACCTGCTGACGAGCCGGACGTACCGCCCTGCCTAGCCGATGTCGTCGATCAGGTCGGCGATCGAGTCGACGATCCGCGAGGTGCGGTAGGGGTGGCGGTCGGCCTCGGCTCGCGTCGTCACGCCGGTGACGACGAGGATCGCCTCGGGACCGCCCTCGAGCCCGGAAACGATGTCGGTGTCCATGCGGTCGACCATCGCGGTGGTCTCCGAGTGCAGATCGAGCGCGCTCAGCGGCTCAGCGGGCGCCGCGAGCTGGGCCAACGCCGCGCTCGAGGAGACCGGCAACATGTCGGCCCTTCATTGATCGCTCAGCTGCGCTCGACCTCCTTCGACCTGCTGCGGGCCCTCTCGGTCCCGCAGCGCGAGGCGTACGAGGTCGTCCGTGCTTCGAAGGCCCGGCGGCCCGACCCCGCCCCGGCGGCAGCGGCGGCTCCCTGCGCGCGCCGTGGAGGGCGCTTACGAAGTGTAAGCTCGAAGGGGTGAACCCACCGCCTCAAACTCTCACCCCGCCACTCGATCCCGCGCGCGATCACGTGCGGGGCGGGGCGAAACCGCTCGTGACGCTGGTCGAGTACGGCGACTTTCAGTGTCCATACTGCGGCGACGCCTATCCCGTGGTGCTGGAGCTCCTCGGTCGCTACGGCGATCGCCTCCGGTTCGCGTTCCGCCACATGCCCATGGTGGATCTCCATCCCCGCGCCCGAGCCGCGGCGGAGGCCGCAGAGGCCGCTGGCGCCCAGGGTCGGTTCTGGGAGATGCACGATCGCCTCTTCACCCACCAGCTCGAGCTGAGCGACGCCGAGCTTCGGGGGCACGCAGAGGCCATCGGCCTCGACGTCGGGCGCTTCGACCGCGAGCTCCGCGAAGGTGTCCACTCCGAACGAGTCGACTACGACTACCTCAGCGGCTTGCGGAGCGGAGTCCCGAGCACGCCGCGCTTCTTCGTCAACGGGGCAATCCAGCTCGGCTCCGGTTCCCGAGCCGAGCTCGAGGAGGCGATCTCGCACGAGCTCGCGGCGGCTACCCGGGCGGCGACTCTGTAGGCGCCCCCACTTCAGGGTCGCGGGTGCGACCCTCGGATGGGACGGTGGGGCGAGTCAGTTCCACGGGAGCGCGGATCGCTCCTGCCAGTAGCGGTCGCTCGGTTGCGCCAGTGCCAGGAGCGCTTCCTCGGTCCGGGGATCGAGGCTCAGCTCGAAGGCGCCGAGGTTGCTGGATAGCTGCTCCTGGGTGGCCGCGCCGCTAAGGACGACGTCTACCCAGGGTTCGGCCAGCACCGCCGCCAGGGCGACCGCGTCCGCGCTCGCTCCCGCACGCCGGCTGGCCTCGGAGAGCGGGCCCGGGGCCGCGCGGGGGCCGAGCCGGCCGTTGGCGAGCGCCTCCTTGATGATCACGCCCAGTCCGGCCTCGTGGCTCCGGCGCAGGGCGGGAGCGGCGGCGCGCTCCAGCAGGTTGTACGTAGCCTGGACCGAGTCGAAGCCGCCCACCTCGAGCGCCCGCTCGATGGTCGCGGGCTGCTCCGGACCGGTCACGGTGAAGCCGACGGCGATCCCGGTCGCGCGTAGGTCGGCCAGCTCGGCGCGAACCGCTTCGTCCTCGAGCACGCCGCTGTCCAGCGTCGCCGAATGGATCTGGTACAGGGAGAGCCACGGCTCGAGCAGCGACCTCGTCTCCTCGAGCTGTCGCCGCAGGGCATCGGCCGAGAGGTCCTTGACCTCGGGCGGGTCCGCGTCCACCTGCCAGTCCGCGGTGTAGGTATAGCCCCACTTCGAGCCGATCGTGAGCTCGTCCCTGCCGAGCCCGCGCGAGGAGAGCCACGAGCCGAGGAACTGCTCGGCCTTGCCGTAGGAGCGGGCCGCGTCGAAGTAGCGCACGCCGGACTCGTAGGCGCCGTCGAGCATCGCGTGCGTGTGGCGCTCGAGCGATCCAGGAGAGCGGTCGGGGCCGAGGTCGGCGCCGTGGTCGAGGTTGAGATAGCCCGGCCGGCCGAGCGCCGCGAGGCCGAGTCCGACCGCGCTGACCGGCGGGCCGCTTCTCCCGAGCGGGCGGATCCACTGCTTTTCGTGGGCCATGCCCCGTGAGCTTGCCAGCCGCCTCCGAGGAAGAGCCCCTAGACCCCGCTCGGGACAGGAAACCCTCCCGGAGTGACGAACTTCCCGGGCAGGTGCCGGACGCCCCTAGCTACATCGTCCTCGACCGTGATCGCGATCTCGCGGGCCGCGGGCACGAGGTCTGGGTCCGCCGGGCGCTGCTGCTCCTGGTCCTGGCCGTGCCTGTGGCGGCGCTGTTCAACGTCTTCGGGCAGCACCCGTCGACGTCGGAGGCGGCGAGCAGCGCCGCATCGCTCGAGCTGTACGCGCCCACGCGCCTCCGAGGGGGGCTCTTGTACCAGGCCCGTATCCACATCACCGCCCACCGCGAGATCAAGCGTGCGATCGTGCTGCTCGACCCGGGGTGGGCGGAGAGCATGACGATCAACACGGTCGAGCCTTCGCCGAGTCAGGAGTCGAGCGACAACGGGAGGCTGGCGTTCGACCTCGGCGACATTCCGGCCGGGCAGTCCTCGCTGTTCTTCCTGCAGTTCCAGGTCAATCCGACGAACGTGGGGCACCGCTCCGCGGACGTGTCGCTCCGGGACGGCAGCGTCCCCCTGGCTTCGATCCACAGGTCGCTGACCATCTTTCCGTAGCCATGGACATCGCTCTTCGTGCGCTCTTCCTGTTCTTCGTCATCTTTGTCGTTCTGCGGGCGGTCGGCCGGCGTGAGCTCTCCCGCCTCGAGCCGTTTGACTTCGTGCTGCTGATCGTCCTCGGCGACGCCGTGCAGCAGGGGCTCACGCAGGACGACTACTCGGTCACCGGAGCGGTGATCGTGGTGGCGACGATCGCGATCGTCCAGGTGGGCGTCGCGTACGCCGGCTACCGCTTCGGCGGCCTGAAGACCCTGCTCCGCGGACAGCCGGTCGTGCTCGTCGACGATGGCAAGCTCGTCGAGGCGAACCTCAAGCGCGAACGGATCAGGCCCGACGAGGTAGCCGAAGAGGCGCGGAAGCAGCAGATCGCGTCGATCGAGCAGATCCGCTGGGCGCTGCTCGAGCCGAGCGGCGACATCAGCGTCATCCCGAACGCTCGCGACTGAGGATCTCGGGCTTGCGCTGCTTAGCCCGGTCGCCACGGGGTACAGCTGACGCTAAGCGCACACCCGAGGAGAGGAGGTCCAAGGTGGAGGCAGGTCAAGAGACCGGCGGTGTCACCGGGACGAAGGACAAGGACTACAACCTGGTCTGGTTCACGGAGCAGTGCCTGAGCAACGCCCTGCGGCTGGACACGTATCGCCAGGATGCCGAGCGCGAGGGCGACTCCGAGCTCGCGGACCTCTTCCGCCGAGCCCAGGACGCGAGCCGCCGCGGCGCGGAGCAGGGCAAGGAGCTCTTGAGCAAGCGGCTCGCGAGCTAGGCCGACCAGGCGAGACGCGCGAACGCCGGCGGGTTCGGGTGCGGAGACGGCGCCCGGCGGTGGCCGGTGGCGAGCATCTGCACGGTGTGCACGCCGGCCTCGCGGTAGAAGGCGAGGTCGCGCGCCATCGTGCTCGCAAGGTCCGGGACGCCCTCCGAGAAGAGCAGCGCGTCGAACCAGTACTCGAATACCTGCGCCGGACGGCCGTCCGCCGCACCAAAGTGGTCGACGTGAGCGAGAAGGAGCTCGCGGTAGCGCCTGTTGCGGCGGCAGCCGGGGTCGGTGAGCGCGTGCTCATAGCAGCGCTCGCGCGGCGCGAAGAGTAGACCGACGTTGCCACGCGGCCGCACCCCGCGGGGCACCTCCTCGGTGTCGTGGTAGGCGAGGAACGGCACCTCGGTGCCCGGCCGGGCGTGCTCGGCCACCGCGGCCAGCGCGTTCGCCGTCCGCAGGGCCGCGTTGGAGGCGTCTTCGCCCCGGGCGCCGGGCGGCCGGTCTGCGCCCCAGAGGTGGAGGACGTCGGCCTCGGGATGCGCCCGCACGTGCTGCACGATCCTGCGCCGCACCGCCTCGCTCGGCCCCTGCCCCTCGGCCAGCGCGCGAATCTGGGCCCGTGGCAGCAGCTCGGGCAGCAGGTGGCCGCCGTACTCGATGGTCATGCCCCGCTGGCGGGCGAGCGCGACCGCCTCCGGCCTGCGCTCCCGCCACACCGCATCCGGCGCCGCCCCGAGCGGATCGGACCCCGTGCTCACGTGCACGAAGAGCCGGTTGAGACGGTTGCGGGCGGCCCAGGTGATCCAGTCGTCGGCACGCTCGACGAGCGCCCGCTCGCCGAGCACCAGGCAGCGGCCGGGCAGCGCGGGGGCATCCGTCAGCTCCTCGGGATCGAGCCGGGCCGCACGGCCGTCCACCGCGCGCTCACCCGGCCACGGCCACCGCATCCCTAGCTCATCGAGAGTCGCGTAGGCGCCGAACAGCAACCCGCGCGGCGAGTCGCCGAGCAGCTCGAGCCGGCCCGGACTCGCCAGCCGGCGGAAGCCGTCACCGGAACCGTGGCGGTGGGCGAGCACGATCTCGACGGCCCCCTCGCGGCCGCGGCCGAGTGCCTCCTCGAGCTCCGCGCCCGCCAGCGCGGCCTCGGGCGCGGAGAGATCACCGTTGAGCCGGCAGCCGCGCGAGAGGTCCAGCTCGACCGCCATCACCGGCCGGCGACTGGGCGTTCAGGCGGCGGCGAGGGCCTGGCGCCGGCTCCGCGCGTCGAGCCGCTGCAGCCCGAGACGGTCGGCGATCTCGAACGCGCGCGCGAGCTCCTCCGGGTACGGCCGCCGGTTGATCTCCTCGTAGCGGTCGGAGCGGCCGGCCGGGTAGTACTGACCCATGAGGTTCACGTAGGTGTCCGCCCCGAGCTCCTCCGCCACGAAGCGCAGCACGGCCTCCGTCTCGGCGAGCGCGCCGGGCATCACCAGGTGGCGGACGATCAGCCCGCGGCGCGCAAGGCCGTGGTCGCCCAGCACGAGGTTGCCGACCTGCCGGCGCATCTCCCTTGCGTTGCGGGCGGCGACCTCGAAGTACTCGCGCTTGCCGAGGTAGCGGCGCGCCAGCTCGCTGGACGACAGCTTGAGGTCGGGCATATAGATGTCGACCACGCCGTCCATCAGCGCCAGGCTGTCCGCGCTGTCGTAGGCGCTCGTGTTGTAGACGATCGGCAGCCGCAGCCCGCCGTCCACCGCCAAGGGCAGTGCCTCGAGGATCTGCGGGACGACGTGCTCCGGCGTGACCCAGTTGATGTTGTGGCAGCCGATCTCCTGGAGCTCCAGCATCATGGCCGCGAGCCGCCCGGCGTCGACCTCCTCGCCCTGGACCTGCCAGGAGACATCGTAGTTCTGGCAGAACACACAGCGCAGGTTGCAGCCACTGAAGAAGATCGTCCCCGACCCCCGCCAGCCGCGCAGGCAGTTCTCCTCGCCGAAGTGCGGGAAATGGGAGGCGACGGTAGCCCGGCGGCCGATCTTGCAGAGCCCGCGCTCGTCGTCCAGGCGGTCGACCGAGCACTCGCGCGGACAGACGCGGCAGGGGCCAGCCAAGAGCTCGAGCGCCGCCTCGGCTCGCCGCAGGAGCTCACCGGAGCGGTGGAGCTCGACATAGGGCGGTTCGTAGGCGGTCATGGGTCAGACCGGGGGCTCTTCCCGGCTCACGTGACGCCGGTCAGCGTACTGGGCCCGCGTGACCTGCTCCCAGTCAGGCGATGCCGCGCTCGAACCGCGGCGCAGGAGCGCCCGCAGAAAGCGCTCGGAGCGGCTCGCCCGCGCCGGCCTAAGCGGTTCGCCGCAACGTGGACAGGTGTTGGGCTCGGCGTACAGCACGCCGCTGTGGAGACGAAGACGGCAGCGCGGACAGTCGAGGTAGGCCATGGTCTCGCTTTCCGGGGTGCTACACGCCTCGGAAGTTACGCCTAACTCGTCCCCAAGGCGCCGATACGTCGGTCGCCGGGACCGAGGCGCCGTCGGGCGCGGCGGCTACCCGCCGCCGACCCCCTCCTCGACGACGCCGGTGCCGCGGCAGGCCTCGCAACGGCTCCCGTCGATCCGGCCCTTGCCGTCGCACTCGGGACACAGGTTGGGCCCCGAGGGCGTCTCCTCGGCGGGGACCTCGTCGGCGGGCTTCAGGTTGTCCGCTTGCTCCATCCCCAGCGTCTACCCGGCGCAGCGTGCTGTATGCAGCGGTCAGCTCACCCTGGGCGTCGTGGCCAGCGGCGCGCATGAGCTCGCCGGGAGTCGACGTGCCGCGGCGCCCGGTTGGGTCGGCGCTTTCCCGCCTCGGCCCGTTCGCGGTCCTCGCTGAGTCCGACTTCGAGGAACACCAGCAGCAACGCCCCGCCGAGCCCGATCGATATCAGGGCGATGGCCAGTGCGTCCCCGACCACTCCGGCCACCAGGATGCCGCAGAGGGCACCGGCGACGACCAGCGCGGCGGCCAACCCAAAGGCCAGCGCCCGTGAGCGAGGGGCCACGGCGCCACGTTACAGGGCGAGGGCGGGCGGTTGGCGCTGGCCTCCGACCGCGGGATCGACAGCGCTGCGAGACTTGCGACGGTGCTCGACGAACGCCTGGTCAAGTCCCTGCACGTTCGGGCCCTTCGTGCGGATCAGCTGCACGCCGAGCGCGAGCCCCACGTCCTCTTCCAGGCGTCGACGATCGGCGCGCTCCTCGAGGGCGCCTACGACGGCGACGTCACCTTCGCCGAGCTCGCCGAGCACGGAGACCTCGGGCTCGGGACGCTCAACGCTCTCGACGGCGAGATGATCGCCCTCGACGGGCGCTTCTACCGGGCGAACGTCGACGGGAGGGTCAATGAGGTCGATGGGTCGGCGCGGACGCCGTTCGCCGTCCTGACCTGGTTCGCCCCGACGGTCGAGCTCCGAATCGGTGGCCCGCTGACCCACGAAGAGCTGCTCGGCGAGCTCGACGGCCACGTCCCCGCCGGAACTGCGGCGTGGGCCGTGCGGATCGACGGCGCCTTCGAGCGCGTCCGGGCCCGATCGGTCCCCCGGCAACCCCGGCCCTACCGGCCGCTGGCCGAGGTCGTCGCCGACCAGCACGTATTCGAGCTCGCCGGCACCGAGGGAACCGTAGTCGGCTTTCGCTTCCCGGACTACACCGAGGGAATCGAGGTCAGCGGCTACCACCTCCACTTCATCTGCGCCGATCGAAGCCGCGGCGGACACGTGCTCGAGTGCCGGGTCCGGGACGCGGTGGTCAGGATCGATCCCTCGGCCGACCTCCACGTCGAGTTGCCGCCCGGCGTCGACCTCGCGGCGACGCAGGTGAGCACGGAGGTCCTGGACAAGGTGGAGCGCTCGCCCGGCTAAACCGCGGAACCATCCCGTCTAGGTGGGGCTATACGACACGTAGGTGGGACGGTGCGCCGGAGAGACCCGCTCAACGGCGGCTCCGGCTGAGCCACCACGCCGCCGCGATCGCCATCGCAAGCAGGGAGAGCGGGAGCAGCGGGGCTAGCCGGCGGGCGTGGATCAAAAGCAGCGCCTCTCCGACGGCGCCGGCCACGAGGCCCACCAGCACGCCCGCTCGGCGGAGCGCGCTGACCCCGGGCGACGCCAGTGCGGCGAGCTCCCCGAGCAGGGCGGTGAGCGTGCCGGTCACGTAGGTGGTGGAGATCCCCGAGACCTCGAGCGAGCGGACGCCCGCGCTCTGCCCGCCCATGGCGAGTCCTGAAGCCGCGATGAGCGCCAGGCGGCCGATTCCGGTCGGGTGGGCGTCGGCGAGCTCCCAGCCGACCAGGAACGCCAGCTCGGCGACCAGCACCGCGCAGAGGGCGAGCGTGACCTCCCTCGGCCACAGCTCCTCCGCTTCCCGCCTCGCAACGAGCCGGGTGGCGAGGACGACCCCGACCGCGAATGCGACGAACGCCGCCGCGGAGCGCCCCACCTCGGCGCCGCCGCCCCGACCGGCGCCCACCCCGAGCAGGACCAGGTTCCCGGTCATGTTGGCGGTGAAGACCTGGCCCAGGCCGAGGTAGCTGAGCGCGTCGGTCGCCCCGGCCGCCGCGGTGAGCGCAGCGAGGAGGAGATCGCGCAACCGCCGCCGGCCGACGTCGCCGACCTCCCCGCCGGATCTCCTCGCCGCCTCGACGATCGGGGGATCTTTCCACCGCGCGCCGGGAGCGCGCGGCGGCCCGGCGTGCGCTCTACTACCCGCCGTGGCGCACGTGCGGCTGCAGGGAGCGCGGGTCCTGCTGACCGGGGCCTCGGGCGGGCTCGGGGGTGCGATCGCCCGGGCTCTCGGAGCGCGCGGCGCCAGGCTGCTGTTGAGCGGCCGCCGGGAGGAGGCGCTCCGGGAGCTGGCCCGGGACCTCGGCGGCCAGCCCGAGGTGATCGCCGCCGACCTGGCGAGCGCCGAGGACGTCGACCGGCTCGCGGGGCGCGCGACCGGGGTGGACGTCTTCGTGGCGAGCGCCGGTCTGCCCGCGAGCGGCACGCTCGAGACGTTCACGACCGAGGAGATCGACCGCGCCCTCGCCGTCAACCTGCGCGCGCCGATCCAGCTGGCGAGGGCCCTGGTGCCGGCCATGGTCGAGCGAGGCAGTGGCCATGTCGTGCTCGTCTCCTCGCTCGCCGGCAAGGTGGCCACGCCGGGCATCCCGATCTACGCGGCGACCAAGTTCGGGCTGCGTGGGTTTGCGCTCGGTCTCCGGCAGGACCTGCACGGCACCGGCGTGGGCGTCACCGCGGTCTTCCCAGGGTTCGTCAGCGGTGAGGGGATGTTCCCCGAGACCGAGGCGAGGCTGCCCCGAGGCATGGGGACGAGCACGCCGGAGCAGGTCGCGCGGGCGGTGGTGCTGGGCATCGCGCGCGATCGGGCCGAGGTGAACGTGGCGCCGACCACCCTGCGCGCCGGCGCGCTGGCATCGGCCCTCTCGCCGACCCTGTCCGCCGCCGTCCAGCGCCGCCTCGGCGGGCGGGAGGTCGCGGAGCGGATCGCCCGAGCCCAGGCCGGGAGGCGCTGATCCGCTACATCACCGGACGCCGGGCCGAGACGTCGGGGTCGAGCACGTCCTCCTCGAGGCCGAGCGCGACCCTGACGATGCGCCCCTGCTCGCGCTTGTGGGCGGCGGCGTATCCCTCGCCGGGCGCCGCTCTGAGCTGACGGCCGACGTAGTCGTAGGAGACGCCCTCGGGCAGGATCTCCGCCATGCGGCGCCGCATGTGGCCCCGGGCCCCCATGTTGCGCGGCTCCTCCTGGACCCAGACCACGCGCTCGAGCGCCGGGTAGCTGTCCATCAGCTCCACGAGCTCGCTCTCGGGGAACGGGTAGAGCAGCTCGACCCGTGCCACCGCGATGTGGTCGATCGACTCCCGCTCCTCGTGGCCGACGATGTCGTAGTAGACCTTCCCCGAGCAGAGCACGAGCCGCGTGACCCGATCCCGCGGTCCGGGAAGGGTTGGGTCGTCGAGCACTCGACTGAAGCCGCCGTCCGCGAGCTCGCGGAGCTCCGAGGTCGCGGCCGGCAGGCGGAGCAGGCTCTTCGGCGTCATGATCACCAGCGGCCGGGCCTTCGTGACCAGCGCCTGGCGGCGCAATAGGTGGAAGTACTGGGCCGGGGTCGTGCAGTTGGCCACGCGGACGTTCCCCTCGGCGGCGAGCTGGAGGAAGCGCTCGAGCCGCGCGCTCGAGTGCTCGGGCCCGGACCCCTCGTAGCCGTGGGGCAGCAGGAGGGTCAGCCGCGAGGTCTGGCCCCACTTGGCCAGGCCGGCGACGATGAACTGGTCGACGATCACCTGGGCGGCGTTCACGAAATCGCCGAACTGGGCCTCCCATAGCACGAGCCCGTCGCGGGCCTGGACGCTGTAGCCGTACTCGAAGCCCAGGCACGCGTTCTCGGAGAGCGGGCTGTTGTAGAGCTCCATGGGGGCGACCGAGCTCGAGAGCTGCTGGATCGGGCTGAATCGCTCGCCCGTGCTCGCATCGTGGAGCACCATGTGGCGCTGGCTGAACGTGCCCCGGGCAGTGTCCTGGCCGGTAAGCCGGACCGGGACGCCGAGTGCGAGCAGCGAGGCGAGGGCCAGCGCCTCGGCGTGGGCCCAGTCGATTCGCCCGCCCTCCTCCAATGCCTTCCGCCGCCGGTCGAGGAACGGCCGCAGCTTGCGGTGGACGTCGAACCCGTCGGGCACCCGCAGCAGCTCCTCGTTCAGCGAGCGGAGCAGCCCCTCGGGGACGCTGGTGCGCGGCTCGCGGCTCATCGTCCGGTCGAGCTCGTGCTCCCCGGTGTCGGCCGAGGCTCGCAGGGACCGCTTCAGCGCCGCGTGCCCATCGGCCACCGCCTGGTAGGCGTCGGTGCTCATTCGCTCGGCCTCGTCGCCGGTGACTGCCCCCTCACCCTCGAGGCGCTCGGCGTAGAGCTTCCGCACCGGCGGGTGGGACTTGATCCGCTCGTACATGACCGGTTGGGTGTAGGCGGGCTCGTCCGTCTCGTTGTGACCGAAGCGGCGGTAGCCGATCAGGTCGATCAGCGCGTCGCGCCCGAAGGTCTCACGGAACGCCATGGCCAGGCGCACGGCTGAGATGCACGCCTCGACGTCGTCGGCGTTCACGTGGATGATCGGGATGTCGAAGCCCTTGGCGAGGTCGGAGGCGTAGCGGGTCGAGCGCCCCTCCTCGGGATCGGTCGTGAAGCCGAGCTGGTTGTTGCCGATCACGTGCACGGTACCGCCGGTCGAGTAGCCGTCGAGGGCGCCGAGGTTGAGCGTCTCGGCGACGATGCCCTGGGCCGGGAAGGCGGCGTCGCCGTGGATCAGGACCGGCACGACGACCGTGGGGTCGTGCGCGATCTCCCGACCGTTGCGGTTCGTCTGGTCGGCCCGGGCCCTGCCCTCGATCACCGGGTTCACGTACTCGAGGTGGCTCGGGTTCGGCGAGAGCGTGATCGTCACCGTCTTGCCCGAGCGCGTCCTGTAGGTCCCCGAGGCGCCGTAGTGGTACTTCACGTCGCCGGTCCCGCCCTCCGGGGCCGCGGTGTCCGCGGTCACCGCCTGCTCCTCGCCCTCGAACTCGACGAGGATCGACTCGTACGGCCGCCCGATCGCGTGGGCGAGCACGTTCAGGCGGCCGCGGTGGGACATCCCAAGAACGACCTCGCGGGCGCCGGCGTCGGCGGCCAGCTCGATCGCCTCGTCGAGCATCGGGACCAGCACGTCGAGCCCCTCGATCGAGAACTGCTTCTTGCCCAGGAACGTCCGGTGCAGGTAGGTCTCGAGCGCCTCGACCTGCGAGAGCCGCTCGAGCAGCCGCCGGCGTTCCTCGGCCCTCGGCGGCTCCCGGAAGGTCCCCGACTCGATCGCCTGCCGCAGCCAGACGCGCTGCTGATGATCGGCGATGTGCTCGATCTCGTACGCGATCGTGCCGCAGTAGGTCTCGTGGAGGTGCGGGAGCGCGTCCGCGAAGGTCTCGCCCGGCACGGCCACCCGGAGCACCGACGCCGGGATGCGCCGCATGAGCTCCGGCGTGAGGTGGACGGTGGCCGGGTCGAGGGCGGGGTCGCCGACCGGCTCGGAGCCGAGCGGGTCGAGCCGGGCGGCGAGGTGGCCATGCATGCGGTGGGCCTTGACGACGCTGGTCGCGGCCTGGACCGCCTGCAGGAGCGCGGCGTCGGCGGCCCCGGGGGCCGCGGCGGCGGGGACGGGCTCGGCCGCCGTGACCGCCGCCTCCGCCGGTGCCGGCGCCGGGGCCTCGGGCTCGACCCCGAGGGCCGTGAAGACCTCCTCGTAGAAGCCGTCGGCGCCCTGGAGCAGCTCGTCGATCCGGCGGAGGAACGAGCCGGACTCGGCGCCCTGGATCACCCGGTGGTCGTAGGTCGAGGTCATCGTCATGACCTTCTCCACCCCGACCTCGCGCAGCTTGCCCGGATCGACGCCCTGGAGGCCGGACGGGTAGCCGATGGCGCCCGTGGCGACGATCGTCCCCTGACCGGGCATCAGCCGGGGCACCGAGGCCACGGTGCCGAGGCCGCCGGGGTTGGTCAGCGTGATGTTGGCGCCCCGATAGACGTCCGCGGGCAGGGAGTTCTCCCGCGCGCCGGCGACCAGCTCGTCGTAGCGGCGGGCGAACGAGGCGAAGTCCATCTCGCTCGCGTCGCGGAGCACCGGCACGACGAGCGTGCGCGTGCCGTCGCCCCGCTCGACGTCCACGGCGAGGCCGAGGCTCACGGTCGCCGGGCGCACCCTCACCGGCGTGCCGTCGTCCTCGGCGTAGGAGTGGGCCATGGTCGGCCAGTCGCCGGCGGCCTTCACGATCGCCCAGGCGATCAGATGGGTGAAAGACAGCCTCCGGCCTGCGGCCTTGAGCGTGCGCCGGCGATCGTCGAGCACGGTCACCGGGACGGTGCGGAAGCTGGTGGCGGTGGGGATCGACCGGCTCTCGTTCATGAAGCGCGCGAGGGTCGCCGCGGGGCCCCGGATGGGCGTCCGGTCGGCCTCGGCGGGGGCGGCCGGGGCGCCATCGCCCTCGATCGCGGCCAGGACGTCGGCCTTGGTGACCCGGCCGCGGGGGCCGCTGCCGGTCACCTCGCTCAGGTCGAGGCCGTGGGCGCTGGCGATCCGGGCGGCCACCGGAGTCGCTCGGTGCGCTCCGTTGCCGGTGGTGGGGGCGGCGCCCTTGGGGCGCAGATCGATCGCCTCGGCTGCTGGTTGGATCGGGCGGTCCGCGGGGGCGGCCGGGGCGCCGAGGGGAGCGATGCGGCCCAGCAGCGCCCCGACGGGTACGGTCTCGTCGGGCCCGGCGACGATCTCGGCCAGCGTGCCGGCCACCGGCGCCCGCACCTCGGCGTCCACCTTGTCGGTGGAGACCTCGACCAGCGTCTCGTCGGCCTCGACCGGCTCGCCGGCCCGCTTGCGCCATTCGATCACCGTGCCCTCGGTGACCGAGTCGCCCATCTGCGGGAAGGTGACCTCGACCAGCTCGGCCTCGGCTTCGGGCGCGCCGTCGCCCGCGTCGGCCTCCGGTGCCGCGGGCTCGGCGTCGCCGACCTCGATCACGCCGAGCACCTCTCCGACCTGGACGGTCTGGTCGGGCTCGGCGACAATCTGGGTGAGCGTGCCCGAGGCGGGCGCCGGCACCTCGGTGTCGACCTTGTCGGTCGAGACCTCGACCAGCGGCTCGTCCCGCTCGACCCGCTGACCGACCGCCTTCCGCCACTCGAGCACCACGCCCTCGGTCACCGACTCCCCCATCCGGGGCATGGTGATCTCGACCTTCGTGCGGGTAGCCATCGGCCAGTTCCAACTCTACTTTCCCCTCTGGCAGCGCTCACCCGTGCAGAGGACATGCCAAAGTCAGCCCGGTGACGACCGTGGCGCGGCGGCGCAAGCACTGGGGCTGGGGCTACGAGGACGAGCAGCCCTCCGAGCACGAGGTAGCAGAGGCGGCGGCGGGCCTCCGCGCCCACCTCGGATTCGGCGCGGCGCAGGTCGAGCGGCCGGTCCCGCTCGAGGCGGTGGAGCTGCCCGAGCCGCGGCTACGGCCGCCGGACGCCCTGGCCGAGATCTGCCGGCGCGACACCCACGCCCGCGCCTCGCACGCGCTCGGGAAGTCGTACTGCGACGTGGTCCGCGCCTTCCGCGGGCGCTTCGACCATCCACCCGACTTCGTGGCCCGGCCGCGCGACGAGCACGAGCTCGAGGCCTTGCTCGAGTGGACCGAGGCCGCGGGCGCGGCGGCGATCCCCTACGGGGGCGGGACCAGCGTGGTCGGCGGGGTCGAACCAAAGGTGCCCGACCGCTACGCCGGCACGGTGAGCGTCGATCTCGGCGCGCTCGACCGCGTCCTCGAGGTCGATCCCACCTCGCGGGCGGCGCGGATCCAGGCCGGGGCCACCGGGCCGCGGCTCGAGGAGCAGCTCCGTCGCCACGGGCTGACGCTCCGTCACTTCCCGCAGTCGTTCGAGCTGTCGACCCTGGGCGGCTGGATCGCCACCCGCGGGGGCGGGCACTTCGCGACCCTGTACACGCACATCGACGACCTCGTCGAGTCGGTGCGTGCCCTCACGCCGCGGGGCCCGTGGGAGAGCCGCCGGCTCCCCGGGTCCGGCGCCGGCCCCAGCCCGGACCGGCTGCTCGTGGGCTCGGAAGGCACGCTCGGCGTCATCACCGAGGCCTGGGTGCGCGTCCAGGCCCGTCCCCGGTTCCGAGCCTCGGCCTCTCTCGGCTTCGCCGACTTGGGCGCCGGCGCGCGGGCGGTGAGGGAGCTCTCCCAGTCAGGCCTCTACCCGGCGAGCTGCCGCCTGCTCGACTCGGCCGAGGCCGCGGCGAGTGGTGCGGCGACGGGCGGGCGGGCGCTGCTCGTGCTCGGGTTCGAGTCGGCCGACCACCCGCTGGGGCCGTGGCTCGAGCGGGCGGTTCGATGTTGCCGCGAGCACGGCGGCGCGCCGCTCGACGAGCCGCGGCTGAGCGGTCCCGGCGAGGAGTCCGGGCGTGGCGGCCCGGCGGCGAGCTGGCGCGCGGCCTTCCTCCGCGCGCCGTACCTCCGCGACACCCTCGTGGCCGCGGGCATCCTGAGCGAGACGTTCGAGACGGCGATCACCTGGGAGCGGTTCGACGCCTTCGTGGCCGGCGTGCGGGAGCGCGCCGAGGCCGCCCTTCGCGAGGCGTGCGGCGGGGGAACGGTCACCTGCCGGCTGACCCACGTCTACCCGGACGGCGCCGCTCCCTACTTCACCGTGCTGGCCCCGGCCCGGCGCGGCGCGGAGCTCGAGCAGTGGGCGGAGGTCAAGGTCGCCGCGTCGGAGGCGGTGCTGGCCGCGGGCGGCACGATCACCCACCACCACGCGGTCGGTCGCGACCACCGCCGCTGGTACGACCGCCAGCGCCCCGAGCCGTTCGCCGCCGCGCTCCGCGCGGCCAAGGCCGCAGTCGACCCGCGGGCCATCCTCAATCCGGGCGTGCTGATCGACCCGCGCGACCCTGCGGGGTGAGCCGGCGCCGCCGCAGGCCGGAGCTGGCCCGAGCGGATCGAATCCTGCCCGGGATGTGGCGGCTGCGGTTGCCGCTTCCCTGGCCGGGGGTGCCGCACGTGAACGCGTGGGCGATCGCCGCGGGGAGCGGCGTCGTGCTCGTCGATACCGGGGCGTCCGAGCCGGGGGCGATGGCCCAGCTCGAGCGCGCGCTCGAGCAGGCCGGGGTGCGGCTCGACCACGTCCGGCTGCTGGTGTGCACCCACGCCCACCCCGACCACTACGGGCTCGCCGGCCCGATCGTGGGTGCCGCCCGCTGCGAGCTCTGGATGCACCCGAACCACGGCCACATGACCCGCGCCGCGGCTGACCCCGAGCGCCTGCTCGAGCGGCGGATCGAGATCGCCCGGCACAGCGGCGTGCCGCCGGCGGCGCTCGAGCGCTACGAGGCGGAGCGCCGCGACCGAGGGGTCGGGGTGGCCGAAGTGGTGCTCCCCGACCGCGAGCTCCGGGACGGAACCCGGGTCGAGACCGACCTCGGCGCCTTCGAGGTCCACGAGACGCCGGGCCACGCCCCCTCGCAGGTCGTCCTCCACCAGCCCGAGCGCGGTCTTCTCATCTCGGGCGACCACGTGCTCGGCCGGATCTCGCTCTACTACGACTACGGCTACACGCCCGATCCCGCCGGGGAGTTCCTGGGCAGCCTGGACCGGGTCGAGCCTCTAGGGGTGCAGCTCGTGCTCGCCGGGCACGGCCGCCCGCGCCGCGACGCGGCGCCCCTCGTGGCGGCCACCAGGCGCGAGGCGCTGCGCCGGATCGATCTGGTCCGCGCCGCGCTCGACGGGCGGCCGCGTACGCCGTTCGACCTCGTGCCCGTCCTCTTGGGGGACGAGGTCCGGGCGCCGAGGATCGTCAGCTGGGGCCTCCCCGAGGTCCTCTGCTACCTCCGCCACCTCGAGCTTCGCGGAGAGGCCCGGCGGGTGGCGGGGGAGGAGCCGGAGCGCTGGACGGCTTGAGGTCGGAGGGCGTCGGCTAGACCGGCTGCTTGGCCCGGGTCCAGGGGTGCGCCGCGCGCAGGGCGGCGAGGATGGCTCGGGTCGCGGGCGAGCGGTTGAGGGTGTAGAAATGGACTCCGGGCGCGCCGCGCGCCAGGAGATCGGAGCACTGGAGGGTGGCGTACGCCACCCCGAGCTCGGCAACCGCTTCCGGGTCGTCGGCGCGCTCGTCAAGCTCTCGCGCGAGGTCCGGCGGGATGCTCGCGCCGCACATGCCGGTGATGGTCTTGATCTGCTTGTAGTTGGTGATCGGCATGATCCCCGGGATCATCGGGACGCCGATCCCGGCGGCGCGCGCCTCATCCACGAAGTCGAAGTAGAGCTCGTTGTCGAAGAAGAGCTGGGTGATGAGGAAGGCCGCCCCGCGCTCGACCTTGAGCCGCGCGTAGCGCAGGTCGTGCTCGAGGTTCGGCGCCTCCGGGTGGACCTCCGGGAAGCAGGCGGCGCCGATGCAGTAGTCGAACTGGTTCGCGATCAGCTCGATCAGCTCGACCGAGTAGTGGAGCCCGCCCGGGTGGGGCTTCCACTCGGTCTGCCCGCGGGGCGGGTCGCCGCGCAGGGCGAGCACGTTCTCGACCCCGCAGTCACCGAGCTCGCCGAGGATCTCGACCAGCCTCTCCTTGGGCTCGCCCACGCACGAGAGGTGGGCCATCGCCTCGATGCCGAGGTCCTGCTTGATCCACTTGGTGATCTCGACCGTGCGCTCGCGGGTCGAGCCCCCGGCCCCGTAGGTCACAGAGACGTAGTCCGGGCGGTCCTCCTTCAGCTCGGCGAGCGTCTCCTCGAGCATCCGCTGGCCCTCGTCGGTCTTCGGGGGGAAGAACTCGAACGAGAAGACGGGCCGGCGCTCCTCGAGTATGCGGCCGATGCGCATGAACGCGGAAGGTTATTGCCATGTCGTCATCGGCGGGGAGCGGACGTCGGCGTCACGGGCTCGCGGCCCCCACGGTGTCGAGGTCGGGGGTAGCCGAGCGCAGCGTGCACGCCAGCCCCCGCGGTCGAGGCGATCCCACGGGTCGAAAGCGGTTTCCATCCTCGCGCGATGCGAACATACGTTCGATGCCATACGTCGAGCTCCACTGCCACTCCGCCTTCTCGTTCCTCGACGGCGCCTCGCACCCGGTGGAGCTCGCCGGCGCCGCAGCCGAGCAGGGACACGCCGCCCTGGCACTGACCGACCACGACGGCCTGCACGGGGCGATGGAGTTCGCCCGGGCCGCGAAGCACGCCGGGGTCAGGCCGATCACCGGCGCCGAGCTCACGCTCGATGACGGCGGCCACCTCACCCTGCTGTGCGAGACCCGGACCGGCTACCGGAACCTCTGTCGCCTGCTGACCAAGGCCTATGAGCGCACCCGGGCGTGGACCGAGACCTGGGACGGGCGCGCGACCCTCGAGCGCCTCTCGGCCCGGCGACAGGATCCGGTGGACGGCGAGCCCGAGGTCTCGCTCGAGGACGTCGAGCGTCACGCCGAGGGGCTGGTCTGCCTGTCGGGATGCGCTCGCGACGGGGCGGTGGCCCGGCTCGTCGAGGCCGGGCGGCACAGGGAGGCCGCCGCGGTCGCCCGCCGGCTGTTCCGGGCGTTTGGCCCCGAGCGCTTCCGGATCGAGCTCCAGCGCCCGTACTGGCGCCACGACCGCCGCCGCAACCGGTTGCTCTCGGAGCTCGCCGGGCGCATGGCGTTGCCGTGCGTGGCCACTGGCGACGTTCACGCTCACGATCGCTCGCGCGTCCCGCTCCAGGACGCGATGGTCGCGGTTCGCCTCGGCAAGACGCTCGACGAGTCCGAGCCCGATCGTCGCGGCAACTCGGCACACGTGCTCACACCGCCCGAGCGGATGGCCGAGCGCTTCGCCGACCACCCGGACGCCGTGGCCGAGACCGCCCGGCTGGCCGAGCGCCTCCGCTTCGACCTGACCGAGGATCTCGGCTACCGCTACCCCGGCTCGGAGGACCCGACCGCGGACCGCACGCTGGCCGAGCTCTGCCGCGCCCGGGCCGCCGAGCGCTACGCGGGGCGACGGCCCCGCGCGGAGGCCGAGCGACGGCTCGAGGAGGAGCTGCGGGTGATCCGCCACCTCGGCCTCTCTGGCTTCTTCCTCCTCCACCGCGACCTGCTCGAGCTGGCCCGCGAGGTCGCGGTCGAGGTCCGGGGACGGGACTCGGCGCGAGCGCTGCTGCCGCCCGGCCGCGGGCGGGGCTCGAGCGTCTCCTCGATCGTCTGCTACCTCACCGGCCTCTCGCACATCGACCCGGTCGAGAACGAGCTCTTCCTCGGCCGCTTCCTCAACGAGGAGCTCACGGCGCTCCCGGACATCGACCTGGACTTCCCGCGTGACGTCCGCGACGTGCTCATCCCGCGCGTGCACGAGCGCTACGGGGCCGATCGCTCCGCGCTGGTCGCCGCGTTCGCCACCTACCGGGTGCGGTCGGCCGTGCGGGACTTCGCCAAGGCGCTCGGGCTGCCCGCGGGTGAGATCGAGCGCCTGGCCCGCGCGGTCGATCCCTGGAACGGCAACGAGATCGAGGACGACGTTCGGGGGCAGCCGGCCGCGCGTGGCGGCTCGCCACGCTGGCGGGCGCTGATCGAGCTGGTCCGCGACGCCGAGAACCTGCCCCGCCACGTCACCCAGCACCCCGGCGGCATGGTCATCTCGACCCAGCCGCTGATCGACGTCTGCCCGGTTCAGCCGGCCTCCATGGAGGGGCGGCAGATGGTGCAGTGGGACAAGGACTCCTGCGCCGACGCCGGCTTCCTCAAGATCGACCTGCTCGGGCTTGGGATGCTCTCGGCGGTCGAGCGCTGCGTCGAGGAGATCTGGCGCGTGCGCCGGGAGCGGATCGACCTATCGCGCATCCCCTACGACGACCCCGAGGTCTACGCCTCCATCCACGAGGCCGACACGATGGGGGTGTTCCAGATCGAGTCCCGGGCCCAGATGCAGATGCTGAAGCGGACCCGCCCCGAATCGCTCGACGACCTCACCGTGCAGGTGGCGCTGGTGCGGCCGGGACCGATCATCGGCGGAGCCGTCCACCCCTACATCGAGCGCAAGAAGGCCCTTCGCGAGGACCCGGACTTCGAAGTGCCCTACGACCACTCCTCGCTCGAGCCGGTCCTTCGCGACACGCTGGGGGCGATCGTCTTCCAGGACCAGGTGATCGAGGTGGCCATGGTGTTCGCCGGCTTCTCGGCCGGCGAGGCCGAGGGGCTGCGCCGGGCGATGAGCCGCAAGCGCTCGGAGGCGGCCATCCGAGCCTACGAGGAGAAGTTCATCGCCCGAGCGACGGAGCGCGGCGCCTCGGGGGCGGCCGCGGAGCGGGTCTGGCGCCAGATCGTCGGCTTCTCCGGCTTCGGCTTCCCGAAGGCGCACTCGGCGGCGTTCGGGCTGCTCGCCTACCAGTCGACCTGGCTGCGGGTGCACCACGGGCCGGAGTTCCTCTCGGCGCTGCTCAACGAGCAGCCGATGGGGTTCTACCCGCCGGACAGCCTCGTGCACGAAGCGCAGCGGCGGGGGATCGCGGTCCTGCCCCCCTGCGTCCTGCGAAGTGGCGTGGAGTGCCGGGTGGAGCGGGTTGAGTGCACTCGCCACCGGCGGGCGCCGCCCGGCCACCCAGGGGGTTTGGCCCATGGCGTCGAAACTCGCCAAGCCTCCGCGTCCGCCGACGCGGGTGATTCCCTCGCCGTCCGGCTCGGGTTGGGATATGTGACTGGAGTGCGGGAGGTCGAGGTGCGCTCGCTCGTCGCCGAGCGCGAGTCTGGCGGCGCCTATCGGTCGATGGGCGATCTGGCCGCCCGCTCCGGGGCCTCCGACGAGACGCTCGGTCGGCTGGCGTGGGCCGGGGCGTGCGACGCGCTGGTCGAGGGTCCCGAGGAGGCGCGGCGGCGGGTGG
>DASQXU010000271.1:0-26511 GCA_035639555.1 Thermoleophilaceae bacterium | reverse complement strand
GTGCTGACGCTTCCGACCAGATGCTCGGGCGAACCCTCGGATCTGGAGGTCACGTAGATCCGCTCCCCGCCGAGCGGCTGACCGTCGGCGTTCAGCAACCGGCCGCGGACGTGCAGCGTGCGGCCGAGGTGCGCACGGGTGCGCGGTACGAGCTGTACGACGCGGCGGCGGACACGCCGCCACTTTCCGTGGCGGCGCACCATGCGGTTACGGACGTGCACCTTCGAGAAGCCCGCCGACATGACCGCGTCGAAGCGAAGAGGCAGCGTCAAGATCATGGGTTGCCCGTCGAGGCGCCGATTCGTGGAGCCCTCGTTCCCCGCCTGGTCGAACGCCCGGCTTCGAAGCTCGTACGTGCCCGGGGGCAGGTGAGAGTCGTCGATGCGGGCAACCAGGCGATTCCCCTGCCGCTGGACGGCCAGTCCGTACCAGGTGTTCGTTCCCACTCGCCGGAGCTCGATCTCGCCACGGGCGAGCCCGGAGATGCGGTCGGTGACCACCACCGACACGTGCGTCGGATCGGAGAGCGATGGACTCTCGAACCCGAGCTGGGGTGCCTCCGGATCCCAGCGCAGGTGGACCGGGACCGAGGCATAGCCCTTGTCCGCGTTGCCGGCGGCATCGAAGCGCCATACCTTGACCGTCCAGTCCCCCGGCGCCGGGAGGGTCAACTCCGGTAGCGCCCAGATGTTCCTCCCGGGCTGTCGCCCCTGCCGGCAGGTGCTCGTCCCGGTGCGGCAGAGCTCGTAGAAGGCGCCATCGATCGGCGCGTAGCGCTCGGCCGAGGGCATCCAATAGGCCAGGAAGCTGTTCTGCCGCCGCCAGCCCTCGCCGCCCAGGGCCCTCACATCGACGCGCCCGGGAGCGGTGTTGTCGATGAACGTCGGGAAGCCGGCGACGGTGGCGTTGCCCGCGGTGTCCACTATTCGGAGTCCGGACGTATGCAGGCCGTCCCGGAGGCGCTGGGTGGTGAGGCTGATGGACCGGGGTCCGTTCGGGCAGGGCACGCGGGCGGAGAAGTTGCAGGCGCGCACGTCGGCGGCGTACGGAGCCCCGTCGAGCGACAACTGCGCCGCGCGAATCCCCACGTTGTCCGCGGCGTGGAAGCGCACGAGTTGGTTCCCCCGCACCCAGTGTCCGCTGGCCAGCCCGCCGCCGAGGATCCGGACACTCGGTGGGCTGTCGTCCGCGACAAGAACGCTCGCCTTGTACGTCTGGGCTGAGGCGACGCGCGCGGCCGAGCAGCCACGCGTGCTTCGGCACACCACCCGCTGCACGATCTTGGTCGCCCCTCCGAGCGAGTACCACCGGCGGCGCGGGACGTTGGCCGCCTGCACCCCTGACCTGCCCGACGGGCAGGCCCGACCAGCCTGAAGGCTCTTCAGGGTCACGGGCGAGCGGCCGGGTCGAACCGCGTAGATCTCGGTGGTCCAACCGCAGTCGGCCCGATGGACCTCGCCGGCCCAGCTCACCCCCGCGAGTCGCGTCCCGCCGGGCGCGGAGAAGACGACGGTCGCGTGCTCCCCCCGGCGGACCAGCCTTCGCGAGGGCCGATTCCCGGTCACGAGGCCGCGGAGGCCACGGGGTCGCCCGCTGCAGGCACGCCTGACGAACATCCGGGAGCTCGAGCGCGAGGCGGCGAACGCGCTGCTGTCAAAGCCGCGATCCGGCGCGTCCTCGCACGTGCGGACCGTGTAGGCACCCGCGGCGGCCGCGCGCGGGACGGCGCACATCAGCAGGAGCGGCAGCGCGGCACCGACCAGTCGCGCGAGCGACGCCCGCCTAGCACGCATCGTCCTCCCCCTATTGGTCACGCTCGTTCAAGTCCCGAGGACTCGAAGATTCGCCCCCCTCCCCAGAGGGGGCGGGGCAGTCTAAGCGCGGGGCCGCCGGCCGACTAGGCGAGCGCGACCCGGCCGGGTCGGCACGTTTCCGCAAAGAGCGGGATGTTCGTGCGCGAGAAGAGCCCGACCGGGACGGCACCGCGACGGGCGTCCCCCGGAGCCCCGCGCCTCAGCCGTGGATCAGCCAGCCGTCCGTCGCCCGCGCCGCCTCCATGACGACCTCGGCGAACGCCGGGTGCGGGTGGATGGAGCGCGCGACTTCGGGGAAGCCCCCCTCGAGGTCGTGGGCGTTCACGAGCTCTTGGATCAGATCGGCCGCCCTGACCGACAGGATGTGCCCGCCGAGCAGCTCGCCGTAGCGCTTCTCCCCCACGATCTTGATCATCCCCGAGCGGTCGCCGTACACGGTTGGGGCGCCCACCGCCCCCATCGGGACCTTGCCCACCACCACGTCGTGGCCGGCGTCGCGCGCCTCCTGCTCGGTCATGCCGAAGCTCGCGACCTGAGGGTGGCAGAACGTGACCGAGGGGACGAAGCGATAGTCGATCGGTTGGGTCTCGCGCCCGGCGGCGTCCTCGACGGCGATGATGCCTTCGTCCGAGGCCTTGTGGGCGAGCGCCGGTCCGGGGACCATGTCGCCGATCGCCCAGACGCCCTCGCGTGAGGTGCGCATTCGCCCGTCGACGGCGACGAGCCCGTTCTCGTTGCGCTCGACGCCGGCCTCGTCGAGGCCGAGGCCCTCCACGTCGGCCGCGCGCCCCGCGGCGATGCAGAGGTAGTCGAACTCCTCCGTCTCCCCACCGTAGGTGACCTCCACGCCCTGGTCCGAGGTCTCGACCGACTCCACCTTGGCCCCGGTCACGATCTCCACGTCCTGCTTCGCGATCTCGCGCGCACAGGCCCTCGCGATCTCAGCGTCCTCGAGCGGCAGGATCCGGTCGAGGGCCTCCAGCAACAGCACCTCCGTGCCGAGCCGGCCGAACGCCGACGCCACCTCGGTCCCGGACGCGCCGGCGCCGATCACGCAAAGGCTGTCCGGTTGCTCGGCGAGCAGCCACGTGCCGGCGGTATCGAGCACCCGCTCGCCGAACTCGAGGTCGAGCACCGGCCTCGGGACCGAGCCGCAGGCGAGGACCACGCGGTCGGCCTCGATCTCGCGGTCGCCGACCCGCACGTTCGCGTCCGAGGTCAGCGAGCCGCGGCCCTCGACCACCTCGATCTTGTTCTTCCGGAACAAAAGCCCCACGCCGTCGGTCAGCGTCTTGATCACCCGGTCGCGGTGCTTCGCAGCGCCCGACCAGTCGAACTCCCGGCCATTGACCGAGATGCCGAACTGCTTGGCGTGGGAGACCTCGTCGAGCACCTCGGCCACGCGCAGCATGGCCTTCGCGGGGATGCACGCCTCATTGAGGCAGCGGCCGCCCACGTTCTCCTTCTCGACGACGGCGGTCTTCATCCCGAGCTGGGCCGCCCGGATTGCGCCCACGTAGCCGCCGGGACCGGACCCGATCACCACGCAGTCGAACTTGTCGGCCATCGCCATCGAGCCTACTGACGCGAAGACTCTCTGCCCGGGCGCTCCGGCATCTGGATCCGGGCCATGGCCTTGACCAGGAACCAGAAGAGGACGGCCGAGGGCACGATGATCGCGACGACCACGAGGACCGCCGTCAGATTGCCGGCCCGCACGAGGGCAAGCGCCGAGACGACGATCGCGATGGCCAGGATGGCCTGCAGCCCCAGCACGGCCCAGTAGCGGGCGCGCCACATGCCGAGCGAGATCGCACCGAGGACGACGATCCCGAGCGCGCTAGCAGCCGTCTTGCTCGGCTTGTGCGGGTCATAGCCGGCGATCAGCGCGACGAGATTGGCCAGCGCGAGCACCCCTGCGGCGACCGCCCCGACCGTGACGGCGCGGGGGCGCTGCCCCTCGGACAGCGGCTCGAGCGCGGCCCGGGCGGCCTCGTTGCGCTCGCGCGAGCGGGCGTACCCGCGCGCCATCGCCCCGTGTCGGGTCCGGTCCTCGGCCGGGCCGCGACCGCTCGCGTGCCGCGGTCCACGACGCTTGCGGCTAGACCGGTTGGCCACCGGCCTCGGCGAGGGTCGGCGCCACGAAGGTAATCCCGGTCGGCGAAACGGCTAGCACTTCGCCAACCGTATCGAGGTCGACGCCGAGCCCCGCGCCGGCCAGCGAGCCGCAGCGTGCGAGTGCCGGCCCCTAGTCGAGCCCGGCTCGCAGCGCCGCGGCCGCCGCGCGTGGGTCCGGCGCATCGCGGATCGCCCGCACGACCACGATCCTTCGGGCGCCCGCGGCGACCACCTCGCCAACCGTCTCGAGGTCGATGCCCCCGATGGCGAACCACGGGATGCCACCGCTGTGACTCGCCGCGTAGCGGACGTACTCGAGGCCCGCCGGGGGCCGTCCCTCCTTGGTCGGCGTCTCGTACACCGGCCCGACGCTGAGCTCGTCCGCCCCCGAGCGAAGCGCGGCGTCGAACTGCTCGGGACTGTGCGTGGAGAGGCCCACGAGCAGCTCGCCCCCGACGCGGTCGCGTGCCTCGCTCACCGGTATGTCCTCCTGGCCCACGTGCACCCCGTCGGCGCCCGTGGCCAGGGCGAGGTCGGGGCGGTCGTTGACCCAGAACAGCGCCTCGTGTCGCTCGCATGCCGAGCGGAACTCCTCCCCGGCCCGGAGCAGCGCGTCGTCGGATGCCTGCTTGTCGCGTAGCTGCACCATGTCGACTCCGCCCTCGAGCGCGGCGAGAAGCAGCGGCCCGGGCGGTCGGCCGCCCGGGCGCACCTCGCAGACGAAGTACAGCCGCGCCCGCCGAAGGCGCTCCCGGCGCCAGGCGGCGGAGCGGATGCCCCCGGTGCTCAGCACGGCATCAGTGACGGTAGCCGCAGCCGTCCGGAACGGCTGTCCGCTCACCCCGGAGGCGCGTCAGAACGGCGGCGCCACCGGCAGCGCGATCCGCCCACCGAGGCGCTTCACCTTGCGCCGGTTCTTGCGGTACCAGCTCCGCAGCGCGTTGTACGTCGGGTGCCTGCTCCCGTTGACGCTGATCAGCCCCAGGTCGAAGAACCGGTACGGGCTGCCCGGCGGCGGCGACACCAGGAGGTACTGGAGCTGCGACCTCACGCGGCTGTTGCGAAGCGCGAGGTCCCACCCCTGCTTCAGGTAGGTGACCGCCCGGCGCCACGGCAGGTGGCGCGAGCCCGACGCGAAGTAGCCGTACTCGGTCAAGTAGACCGGCATCCGCCGCCCGCGAGTCGGCCGCAGGACGCCCGCACGGCTCAGCCGGTCGAGGGCGCCCGTGAGGTTCGACAGCGTGGCCATCGTGGCGTTGTCGCGGCCCGGGAACCTGAACCGCGCGCTGTGGGTGAAGTCGTACGGATGGTGGGCGTAGCCGTCCGCCCGCAGGCGCGAGCAGCGACGCACGCGGCGGTAGCGGGCATTGACGCAGGTCACCGCGCGCAGGAACTTGATCGGGGCGATCGCCCGACCCCGCTGTGCGTAGGGCGCGGTCTCCCCGATCAGCACCTGGGCCCGCCCGTCCTGGGCCTTTATCGCCCGGTAGCCCGCGAGGTAGAGGGCACGGTAGAGGGCGGGCGAGCTGTTCAGCGGCCCGAGCCAGGTGCGCCAGTTCGGCTCGTTCCAGATCGAGTAGCGGTCGACCCGCCCGCGGAAGTGACGCGCTGCGGCCGCCGCGAACTGCGCGAACTCCGTGGCACTCGGGCGGACCGGTCCGACCCTGTGGTCGGACGTCGCCCAGGCGGGCGCCGGGCCGGTGAGCGAGAGGTGGACGCGAATGCCGTACGCCGCGGCCGCGTCGATCGCGGAGTCGATCTGGTTGAAGGTGTACGCGACCGTGGCCGGCTTGGTCGGGCTGTACGCCTGGTCATGGGGCATCAGGAACGCCCAGTTGGCGTTGACCCGCAGGCGGGTGACCCCGAGGGAGCGCGCGAGGGCGAGGGCCCGCATGCGGTCGAAGTAGGACTGGCTGACGAAGGCGGCGTCGTCCTGGAGCGCCACCTCCATCCCCCGGGCCGCGCGGGCGTCCCGTGCGGCGCCGAGCAGGGCGGCCATCACGGCCAGCGTGAGCAGCCCGGCGGCAGCGGCGAGCTTGAACGGGCGGGCGGGAGTCAGGCGGTCGGAGACGGGGGCGCGCACGTCGATCTCCTTGCAGGTCGGGTGAGAGGTCGGGTCAGCGGCCCGATGGACGTTTGACGCGGGAGAACCCTTCGATCGTGATCCGGTAGCTGCGACGGGCGGCGTTACGCACGCGCAGCACCCGGTCGAAGTAGCCGGCCGAGTTCAGCCGGGCCTGTCCGAGGACGCGCCCGGACGAGGAGATCGTCACCAGGGCGCCGGGCGCGCCGAAGCGCAGGCCGCCGAACACCTCGACGCGCCCGCGGCGTCCGAGCTTCACGAAGGCCGGCTGCTGGAAGGCGGAGTAGACGCCGGGCTTCTGACGGCCGTCCGCGAAGCGCAGGCCCTGCTGGAAGCCCGCGTAGCGCGCGAAGCCGCCGCCGGGGCCGAGCGGATCGTCGACGAGCGTGTACTGCGAGTAGCTCACCACCCGGTGGGTGTGGAAGGCGATCCACTCGCTGCGATCCATGAACCCCGGCACCTTGCGGATCGGGTACTGGAACGGGTCGGGCGGGTTCGTCTGGAAGCCGTACTCGGTGATCCAGATCGGCAGGCGGCGGGCGAGCTTGCCGTGGCGGGCGAGCCGGTCGAGGGTGCGGGTAATGCGGGAGAGCTGGCCGATCGCGGCGTCGTCGCCGCTGCGCGGGACCGCGAGCGGGCCCCCGCGCGCCGTGTAGGGGTGGTAGGCGAGGCCCGAGGTCGGGATGCGCCCCACGCGCCGCGGGCAGCCGCGGGCCCGGGCCGCCGCGCCACGGTAGCCGCGGTAGTGCTTGTCGAGGCAGAACAGCTCGCGGAGGAAGGCCAGGGGCGGGATCCGCGAGGCCGAGCTCGCGCCTAGCGGCATTAGCTCGCCGAGGAGGACGCGGTCGCCTGCGTGCCCGGCGCCGGCGAGCCCGCTGTAGGCGGCCAGGTAGAGGCGGCGGTAGATCGTCGGCGAGAGCGGCACTCCACGGCGGCCGCGCTGCGGTGCGAGCCAACTGCCCAGGTTCGGCTCGTTCCACACCGACCACAGCGAGACCCGCGGCAGGCCTCCGAAGGCCCCCGAATAGCGGCTGCCGGCGGCGCGGGCGAACAGCTCGAACTCGCTGGAGCTCGGGCGGTAGGTCCCCGGGTGGCCCGTCAGCCTGGCGGTGGCCCAGCGCGGAGCCCGCCCGCCGAGCGCGAAGAAGACGCGGAGCCCGAGCGCCGCGGCCCGGCGGTCGACGTCGTCGTACGCGGACCAGTTGTAGCCGGCGGACGACGGGTTTGCGGCGTCGAAGCCCGCGGGCTTGCTGGTCCCGCCCGGAGCGACCTGGTCCCAGTAGACCTGCACCTTCACGATGCGCGCGCCGAGCGCCTTCATCTCCTCCAGCGTGCGCTGGCGCGTGGACGGCCCCGAGTAGAGCAGCAGCGTGTCGTCCTGGATGATGGTCGCCTGACCGCTGCTTCCGAAGGACGCGCGGGCCACGGCCAGGAAGGCGGCGGCCACGGCGGCGCACGCGAGGAGTGCAGTGAGGCGCGGTCGTCTCATGGCCGGGCGGTCGGGAGCCGTAAACACCCAGCCGACCCCCGGAGTTTCGGTGGGCCCGCTCGGGGGCTGCTCCAGCGCTTCCCTCTCCGGGGGTCGCGGGTACTACGATGGTGCGAGCGTGGGTCTCGGGACGTCCATCTTTCTCATCGCGCTCGGCGCGATCCTGCGTTACGCGGTCACGGTCACCGTCTCGGGCATCGAGCTCCAGACCGTCGGCCTGATCCTCATGATCGTCGGGATCATCGGACTGGTGATCTCGCTCGCCGTGATGTTCATGGGGCGCGACCGGCGGCACGACGAGTACCCGCCGACCCGCCGGTACTGATTTCCTCGGCGGCCGGCGCGGCGTGCGACCACGCGCGCTCGCAGCTTCGGGGCGGGGAGTACCCTTTGGGTTGAACGGGAGCTCGGAAGGACCGGGCTGAGAGGGCGGCTGGGTCGCCGCCGACCGTTGAACCTGATCCGGGTAATGCCGGCGTAGGGACAGATCGGCGCGGCCCCCGCAAGGAGGAAGTGTGGCTTCCATAGGGCCGCGATCGAAGGGCTACGACGTCGCCGTCGTCGGGGCCGGGCTGATCGGCCTGGCGTGCGCTTGGCGCGCCGCGCAGCGCGGACTGTCGGTGGTGGTGATCGAGCGCGGGCGGGCCGACGAGCTCCCGGCTGGGGCGTCCGGGGTGGCGGCCGGGATGCTTGCGCCGGTGACCGAGGCAGAGTTCGGCGAGGAGGGGCTGTTGCGGCTCAACCTGGCCTCGCGCGAGCTGTGGCCCGGGTTCGCCGCCGAGCTCGAGGAGCGGACCGGACGGTCGTGCGGCTACCGGGAGAGCGGGGCACTGGTCGTGGCGGCCGACCGCGACGACGTGGAGGAGCTGCGGCGGCTTCACGGCTTCCAGCGCTCCCTCGGCCTCGACGCCGAGTGGCTGCCCCCGCGCGAGTGCCGGCGCCTCGAGCCCGCGCTGTCGCCGCGCGTCGGCGGCGGGATCCTCGCGCCCCAGGACGGGCACGTCGATCCCCGCGCCGTGGCCGGGGCGCTTCGGGCCGCGCTCGAGGCGGTGGGCGCCGAGCTCCGCTGTGGCGTCGAAGCGCAGGCGATCGAGGCCGAGGGCGGCCGGGTGACCGGCCTGAGGACCTCGGCGGGGTCGTTCGCGGCCGGAGCGGTGGTGGTGGCCGCCGGCCCGTGGAGCGCCGCGCTCGCCCCCGAGGGCGCGGGCCCGCCCGTCCGGCCGGTCAAGGGGCAGCTACTCGAGCTGCGGGTGCGCCGCGGCTTCCCCGACCCGGTGAACCGGATAGTCCGCACCCCGCGCTGCTACCTGCTGAGCCGCGGCGACGGTCGGGTCGTCCTCGGGGCGACGGTGGAGGAGCGCGGCTTCGACACCGCGGTCACCGCCGATGGCGTCTATCGCCTGCTCGAGGCGGCCTGGGAGGTCGTGCCGGAGGTGGCGGAGCTCGAGCTGGTGCGCGCCCGCGCCGGCCTGCGGCCCGGCTCGCCGGACAACGCGCCGCTGATCGGCGCCGGCGAGCCGGACGGGATCGTGTGGGCGACCGGCCACTACCGAAACGGCGTGCTCCTCACCCCGATCACCGCCCGCGCGGTCGCCGGCCTGCTCGCCGGTGACGAGCCGTCGCCCGCGGTTGCCGGGTTCGGACCCGAGCGCTTCGCTGCGTTGGAGGGCGTGCGATGAGGCTGGTCGTGAACGGAGCCGAGCGGGAGCTGGCCGAGGGGGCCACCGTGGCCGACGCGGTGCGCGAGAGCGGCGCGCCCGCGGAGGGGCGCGGGGTGGCCGTCGCGGTGGATGGCGAGGTCGTCCCGCGCGGGGAGTGGTCGCGCTCGCCGCTCAGAGAGGGCCAGCGCGTCGAGGTTCTCCAGGCGGTGCAAGGTGGCTGAGGGTGGGCTCGAGATCGCCGGGCGGAGCTTCGGCTCCCGCCTCATCATCGGCACCGGCGGTTTCCGCAACCTCGAGGTCATGGCCGAGGCGGTGGCCGCCTCGGGCGCGGAGATGGCGACCGTGGCCCTGCGCCGAGTCGACCCCACGGCGCGCGGCTCCATCGTCGACGTCCTTCAGCGCGCCGGCTGCTTCGTCCTCCCGAACACGGCGGGCTGCTACACGGCGCGCGAGGCGGTGACGACCGCCCATCTCGCCGGCGAGGCGCTCGAGACCGACTGGGTGAAGCTCGAGGTGATCGGCGACGACCGGACCCTGCTGCCCGACCCGGCCGAGCTGCTCGAGGCGGCCGAGACGCTGGTCGCCGACGGCTTCACCGTCCTTCCCTACACGAGCGAGGATCCCGTACTCGCGCGGCGGCTCGAGGACACGGGCTGTGCCGCCGTCATGCCCCTCGGCTCGCCGATCGGCAGCGGCATGGGGATCAACAACCTCTACAACCTTCGCCTGATCGTCGAGCGCGCCCGCGTGCCCGTGATCCTCGACGCGGGAATCGGGACGGCCTCGGACGCCGCCATCGCGATGGAGATCGGCTGCGACGGCGTGCTGCTCGCCAGCTCGGTCTCGCGCGCTCAGGACCCGGTTGGGATGGCCCGGGCGATGCGGCTCGCCGTCGAGGCCGGCTACGAGGCCCGTCGAGCGGGGCGCATCCCGCGCCGCCTCTACGCCGAGGCCTCTTCGCCCACCGAGGGCGTGCCCGAGCTCACCTGAGCGCTACTTGACGGTGATCGTGCCCGCCATCCCGGGCGCGTGGACCGTGCAGACGTAGCGGATGACCCCATGGCCGGTGACCGTCTGGGCGTAGGTGGCCCCCTGCCCGAGGTTCCCGGTGCCCGACGAGAACTTCGGCCCGGGGCCGCCCTGCTTGGTCACGTCGTGGTTCACGCTGTCGCGGTTCACCCACTTGATGATGGTGCCGGACTTCACGGTGAGCGACCTCGGGGTGAACTGGATGTTCTTCATGTCGACGGTCACCGCCTTCCCGCTGGCCTGCGCGCCGCCACTCGAGGACTTCGTCGACTGCTTGCCGCCGCCGGAGGACGACTTCCCGCCCCCGCCCCCGCAGCCGGCGACGGCGGCGGCGATGGCGAGCGCAGAGCAGAGCGCTGCGAGTGACTTCATCTCTCTCGACCTCCTGGCTGGGCGGGTCGGTCGAACCATAGTGGTGCCCGCCCGCCGGCCAGGAGCTCGAGCAGGGCCTTCTGGGCGTGGAGGCGATTCTCGGCCTGGTCCCAGACCGCCGAGCGCTCGCCGTAGAGGACGTCGGCCGCTATCTCCTCACCGGGGTGGGCGGGCAGGCAGTGGAGCGCCACCGCGTCGGGGCGGGCGGCCGCGAGCAGCGAGGCGTCGAGGCGGTACGGCGCGAGGAGCTGGCGCCGGCGGGCAGCCTCGGTCTCGTCGCCCATGCTCACCCAAACGTCGGTGTAGAGGGCGCTCGCCCCCGCGGCGGCGCTGTGGGGATCGTCGGTAAGGGTCACCGAGCCCCGTCCGTCGACCGTCGGTGCCGGGGCGAGCTCGAGCTCGCGCGGCGTGGCCACCACCACCTCGAGCCCGGCCTTGGCGCCGAGCACGACGAGCGAGCGGGCGACGTTGTTGCCGTCCCCGACGTACGCGAGCCGGCGGCCCTCGAGCGAGCCAAAGCGCTCGCGGAGGGTCAGGAGGTCGGCGAGCGCCTGGCAGGGATGATGCTCGCGGGTCAGCATGTTCACCACGGGCACGGTCGAGTGGGAGGCCAGCTCCTCCGCCACCTCGTGCGCTCCGGTGCGCAGGCCGATCGCTTGGACGTAGCGCGAGAGGACCAGCGCGGTGTCCCTCACCGACTCGCCGCGGGCCAGCTGGAGCTCGCCCTCGCGCAGCACCAGCGGATGGCCGCCGAGCTCGGCGACCGCCACCTCGAACGACACCCGCGTGCGCGTCGACGGCCGCTCGAACACGAGCGCCACGCTCCGTCCGGCGAGGGCCGAGGAGGCCAGCCGGTCCCCTTTCAGCACGCGCGCGCGCTCGAGCAGGGCGTCGAGCTCCTCGCTCGTAAGCTCCGCGCCGGTCAGGAAATGGCGGGTCACCGGGGCATCGTAATCGGGGCGCTCACGTGGAATCTGTTTCACGGCCGCGACGATCCGCCCGACCGGTCGCTTCTGACCTGGCGCTCGCGCCTGCTCGGGGTCACCGAGCGCGGCATGACCCACGCCGGGGTCAACGCGCCGCTACGGGACGCGTTCGCCGGCTGGCTGGCCCGGCGCTCCTGGGATGTGGCCCTCCTCCAGGAGGCCCCGCCCCGCTGGCTCGAGGCGCTCGGCCGCCGCTCCGGCGCGAGCGGCGCGCTCGCCCTCACCTCCCGCAACTGGCTGCCTCGGGTGCGAGCGCGCCTCGCCGACTGGAACCCCGACTTGATGGCCTCGGCGGAGGGCGGCTCGAACCAGGTCCTGGTGCGCGAGCCGGCGCGGATCCTCGAGGTGCGGCGCCTCTCGCTGACCCACGTTCCCGAGCGGCGGCGGATGCTCTGGGCCCTCGTCGAGGTGCGGGGCGGGGCGCGGCTTGCCGTGGCTAACGTCCACCTGAGCGCCCACCACCCGCCGGCTGCGGGGCGGGAGCTCGAGCGCGCCGCGACGCAGGCGGTCGACTGGGCCGGGGCGGACCCGCTGCTTCTCGGCGGCGACCTCAACCTGCGGCCGGCGCGGGATCCGGCGCCATTCGACTGGCTGCGCGATCTCCTTCGGTTCAGCCGGCCGGGCGAGCCGGAGGCGATCGACCACCTGCTCGCCCGCGGGCTCGAACCGGTGCGTGGTCCGGCGTCGCTCACTCCCGAGGAACGGGACGTGCGGGGACCCGACGAGCTCCGCGTCCGGCTCTCGGACCACGCTCCGGTGCGAGGCGAGTTTCGGTTCGCGTGATCCACCCCGCTCTTGCTGCGTGGGATAGTCCGCTGGTGGCGAAGTCACCAGCCCGGACCGAAGGAGAGTGAGATGGCCGATACGCGCCGGAGCGGCAGCCAGCGGGGAAGCGGGAGCTCGGGGAGCTCCTCGAGTCGCGGATCGAGCCGGAGCGGGGCGCGCTCGGGCGCGGCGTCTCGCGGAGGCCAGGCCCGGGCTAGCCAGCAGCGGGCGCGCTCGCGGGCCCGGCGCGCTTCGGGTGATGCGACCAAGCCGGCCGAGGCGGGCGACGTCTCGGCGAAAACGGTCGCCGAGTTTCGGGAAGCGCTGCGCAAGAACCTGATCGGGCCGCTCGACCTCATCATGCTCTCGCGTGAGCGGATCGAGGAGGCGTTCGCCGAGGCGGTGGAGCGCGGGCGGGTCACCGCGGCCGACGCCCAGGAGCTCGCGGCGAGCCTGATCGAGCGGGGGCGCAAGCAGACCGACGACGTGCTGAGCGACCTCGAGCAGCTCGTTGGGCGGGGACGGGGCGAGCTCGAGTCGCGCACGACCGACGCGCGCAAGCGGAGCACCGACGCCGCTCGAGTCGCCCGCCGACGGATGGAGGCCGCGAGCAGCCAAGCTCGGCGCGCCGCCGACCCGGTGCTCGCCCAGGCCGACCGTGCGCGGCGGACGGCCGGGGTCGGGAGAAGCTTCCCGGTGAGGGGCTACGAGGACCTCACCGCCGCCCAGGTCCAGGGCCGGTTATCAGCCCTGACCGCGGCCGAGCTGCGCAAGGTCCGCGACTACGAGCGCCGCCACGCCAACCGGAAGACCGTGCTCAGGGCGATCGAGGAGCGGCTCGGCTAGCCCTCACGGCACGCCGTTCTATTCGGGCCATGCAGGACGACCCCCAAATAGGATGGTGGCGCGATTCAACGTGGGCTCGCGCCTAGCCGGCCGGCGGTCCCGATTCCCACGTCGTCGAGCAGCACCGAGAAGTCGAGCTCGGTCGCGTCGACCGCGTCCAGCAGCTCCTCGGCACGGGCCGGCTGGCCGCGCCGCCACAGCTCGCGGAGGAAGGCTCCGGCCTCCGGGTCTTCGAACCAGGCCCCTCCGAAGCGCTCGAGGAGCGCTCCCCGCAACGACGTCTCGAGGGTCCATGCCCGCAGGTAGCGGGCGGCGTAGAAGAACGGGTCGACGTCGCTGAGCCAGGTCATGCTCGGCCACTCCACGTGCACTGCCGCCGACAACCGCTCGGCGTAGACCCGCTCGAGCGGGTCGAGCGCGTCCGCTGTGCCGTGGAGCTCGAGCTCGTACGCGAGCTTGGCGCAGTAGCGGCGGAGGAAGACGAGCTTGACCGCCCGGGAGTGTGCCGCGATGGGCTCGGGCTCGGCCACACCGAGGCGCCGTCGCAGCCACTCGGGGTCCGAGGTCAGGTGCTCGAGGAGGAACGCAAAGCCCTCGGTGACCGAGTTGTCACCGAGATAGCGCCGCTCCATCGGCAGCTGGCGATCGACGTTCGCGTAGTGCTCGGTGTGGCCGGCCTCGTGGAAGAGCGCCGCATAGTCGTCCCGGCCTCCCATGGGCGCGATCACCAGGTACACCTCGTCGGGGACCCGGACCGGCGCGCAGAAGGCGCGTGGCGACTTCTTCGGGCGCTGCTCGGTGTCGACCCGCACCCCCGGCTGGCGGCGGAGGTCGATCCCCACGCCGGCGAGCGTGTCGCTCAGCGCCCGCACGAGGCGGTCCGCCGGAAAGCTGCGATCGAGCGTGGGCGCGCGAAAGAACGCCGGGAGGTCGGAGCGGCGCAGCCGGCCGAAGCCGAGCCCGAGGTGACGCTCGAGCTCGGGCTCGACCACCGGCTCGTAGGGGGCCTCGCTCGCCCCGAGGAACGCCTCGGTCTGCCGGGCAAGCGCCGGTAGGTCGATCCCCGAGAGCTCCTGGCACATCACGGCCATGCTCGACCAGCCGAGTTCGGCGGAGACCGCCTGCGAGCGCTCGAGCATCTGGCGGAGGAGCGGGTTGAGCTCGGAGCCGGTCAGCTCGTTCCGCGCCGCCTCGATCGCCGCCCTGCGGTCGGGGTCGGGCTCATTCGCCTGGGCCACGGCCGCGGCCCGAAACGGCATCCGCTCGCCGTCGAGCTCGACCTCGAGCGCAGCCTCGCGACGCGCGAGCTCGGCCTCCTCTGCCTTCGTCTCGCGGCCGATGAGACCGTGCACGGCGAACTCGACGAGCGAGGCGGGCGCTCCAGCGTCGCGGAGCGCCTCAACCGCCTCGCGCCCGAAGAGGGCGGCGTGCCGCTCGTAGATCGGCTCGATCGCGAACTCGTCCCGCTGGCCCGAGAAGTGCAGGTAGTACTCGCGGTCGAGCGCGGCGGCGAACTCCTCCGCCTCGGCGCGGTAGGCGGCGAGGTCCACGGCTGCGAGCATAGGGTCTCGCATGAGCGAGGCGCAGCGCACCGAGCGGGCCGGGCGCCCCCGCCCCGGCGAGGAGCTCGACCTCTCGGTCGAGCGCCTCGCCTACGGCGGCGCCGGCGTGGCCCGGGTCGACGGTTACGTGGTGTTCGTCCGGGACGGCGTTCCAGGGGACCGCGTTCGCGCGCGGATCAGGCGGGCGAAGCGCTCGTACGCCGAGGCCGACTCGGTCGAGCTGCTCGACCCGAGCCCCGAGCGAGTCGAGCCGGTCGCGCCACACCCGGGCGCGCCATGGCAGGTCCTGCCCTACGAGCGCCAGCTGGCCGAGAAGGAGGCTCAGGTCCGCGACGCGCTCCAGCGGCTCGGCGGGTTCGACTCTCCGCCGGTCGAGCCGATGCTCTCGGCGGAACGGACGCTCCGCTACCGCAACAAGGTCGAGTACTCGTTCGGGACGGCGGCGGACGGCGAGCTGGTCCTCGGCTTCCATCGCCCGGGTCGCTTCGACCTGATCGACCCGGTGACGAGCGACGTGCTCGCCTCCGAGCGCGTCGACGCACTGCGTGAGGCGGTGGCCGAGTGGTGCCGCGCCGAGGGGCTGTCGGCGTGGGATCGGACGGACGGAGGCGGCTTCCTGCGGAACCTCGTGGTGCGCGAGGGGCGACGGACGGGGCAGCTCCAGGCGCGGCTCGTCACGAGCGAGGGCGAATTCGGCGCCGACGCGCTGGCCGCCGCCCTCCCCGACGCGTCCCTGCTCTGGACGCGGACCCCCGCGGTCGCCGAGACGACCCACGGCGGGAGTACCGAGGTGGTGTCCGGGCGGGCGTGGATCGAGGAGGAGCTGCTCGGGCTGCGCTTTCGCATATCGCCCGACGCCTTCTTCCAGCCCAACACCGAGATGGCCGAGCGTCTCTACGGGGCCGCGGCCGAGCTCGCCGGCCTGACCGGGCGCGAGCGGGTGCTCGACCTCTACTGCGGGATCGGAACGATCGCGCTGGCCCTGGCCCTCGACGCGCGCGAGGTGTTCGGGCTGGAGATCGTGGAGCGGGCGGTGGCCGACGCGATCGAGAACGCCCGGCTGAACGGCGTGGACAACGCCCGCTTCTACGCGGGCGACGTTCGGACGGCCATGCGCCCGCTGCTCGAGCGCTTGGGCCGGCCGGACGTGGTCGTGGTCGACCCGCCCCGGGCCGGCCTCTCCCAGAAGGTGGTGCGCCGGGTCCTCGAGGCGCGTGCCGAGCGCATCGTCTACGTGTCCTGCAATCCGACGACGCTCGCACCGAACGCGCGCCAGCTCGTGGACGCCGGCTATCGCCTCGAGAAGTTGCGGCCGGTCGACATGTTCCCGCAGACGCCACACATCGAGTCGGTGGCGCTGTTTCGGCGCTGACCGCGCCTGCGTAGCGGCGTCGCGACACGGGTACCTCTTGCCGTGTCCCGAGAGCAGCGACGGGAGGAGAACACGTGGCCGACGACGTCAGGCTGTACTTCCTCGAGTGCGGGTCCCTAAAGACCCAGCTCCAGTACATCAAGATGAATCAGGGGCTGGGCGATCCCTACGAGGTGCCGGTCCCCTTCTTCCTCATCGTCCACCCGAAAGGCAACGTGCTCTTCGACGGTGGTAACGCGCTCGAGGTCGCGCGCGACGCGCGGGCCCACTGGGGCGACGTGGTCGACGCGTACGAGCCGGTGATGAGCGAGGACGAGTTCTGCGTCAACCAGCTCCAGCGCCTCGACTTCGACCCGGCATCGGTGAAGTACGTGGTCCAGTCCCACCTGCACCTCGACCACAGCGGCGCAATCGGGCACTTCCCGAACGCGCGCTACGTGGTGCAGCGAAGGGAGCTGACCTACGCCTACACGCCCGACTGGTTCCAGCAGGCCGCATACATCCGCCCGGACTTCGACCGCGATGTGGATTGGCTCTACCTCGACGGCTACCACGACTACCAGTACGACGTCCATGGGGACGGGGTCATCCGCACGCTGTTCACCCCCGGCCACGCGCCCGGGCACATGTCGCTGATCGTGGACCTCGAGAGGGAGGGCCCTTTCCTGCTCACCGCGGACGCGTGCTACACCCGCGACCACTACGAGGACAAGGCCCTGCCCGGCCTCGTGCACTCGGCGGCGGAGACCGCGGAGTCGGTGCGCCGGATCCACCGCGAGGTCGACCGCCTCGGCGCGACAGTCGTCACCGGACACGACCCCGACGACTGGCCCGGGTGGAAGAAGGCGCCGGATTACTACTCATAGGCACAGGAGGACGAGGCGATGAGCGTCTACGACGAGCGGCCCTGGCTCTCGCTCTACGACGACGAGGTACCGGCGGATCTCGAGCTCGAGCACGAGAGCGGGCTCGAGATGTTCCGCGCCTCGGTGGAGCGCGACCCGGACCGCGCGCTCATTCGCTACTTCGGCCGCGGGCTCACGGTGGCCGAGACCGATGGGATCACCGACGCGCTGGCGGCCGGGCTGGCCGAGCTCGGAGTCAGCCGCGGCGACCGGGTCGCCATCTACCTGCAGAACGTGCCGCAGTTCGTGCTCGCGGTGCTCGGGGCCTGGAAGGCCGGCGCGATCGCGGTGCCGATCAACCCGATGCTCAAGGAGCGCGAGCTCGAGCTGATCCTGACCGACTCCGGGTCCCGAGCGCTGATCACGCTCGAGTCGCTCTACGGCGAGGTGGCCGAGGGCGTCGTGCCGGCCACCGAGGTCGAGCACGTGCTCACCACCTCGGAGCTCGACCTGATCGAGGGGGAGCCGCGCGGCGTGCTAGCCGGCTCGGAGCGGAATCGGTCCGAGGGAACACGCGACCTGCTCGAGCTGGTCCGGGCGCACGACGGCGAGAAGCCCGATCCGCAGCGGTTCGACGCCGACGACGTGGCGTTCCTCACCTACACCTCGGGTACGACCGGGCCGCCCAAGGGGGCCATGAACACGCACGGGAACGTGGTGTTCAACGCCCAGGTCTACCGGGACTGGATCCACCTCGACGAGTCGGACGTCGTGCTCGGGGTCGCCCCGCTGTTCCACATCACCGGTCTGATCGGCCACCTCGCGGTGGCGCTGCTCGTCCCGATGCCGCTCGTGCTCCCCTACCGCTTCGACCCGGTCGAGACGCTCGAGCTCATCGAGCGGGAGCGCTGCACGTTCACCGTCGCCTCGATCACCGTGTTCACCGCGTTGATGAACGCGGAGGGCATCGGCGAGCGCGACCTCTCGTCGTTCACCAAGGTCTACTCGGGCGGCGCGCCGATCGCCCCGGCGACCGTCGAGTCGTTCGAGGAGCTGACCGGCGCCTACGTCCACAACATCTACGGGCTGACCGAGACGACATCGCCGTCCCACGCCGTGCCGTTCGCAAGGCGGGCGCCGGTGGACGAGGGCACCGGCGCGCTGTCGGTCGGCGTGCCGGTCCCGGGCACGGTGGTCCGCATCGTCGGCGACGAGGGGAACGACCTTCCCCCCGGCGAGGTTGGCGAGCTCGTGACCAGCGGACCCGAGGTCGTGCCGGGCTACTGGGAGAAGCCCGAGGAGTCGGAGAAGACGATCCCGGACGGCCGGCTCCACACCGGCGACGTGGGGCTGATGGACGAGGAAGGCTGGTTCTATCTGGTCGATCGCCGCAAGGACCAGATCAACGTCTCCGGGTACAAGGTCTGGCCGCGGGAGGTCGAGGACTCGCTGATGTCCCATCCAGCGGTGCGTGAGGCCGCCGTGGTCGGAGTGCCCGACGAGTACCGCGGCGAGACGGTCAAGGCGTTCGTGAGCCTCAAGCCTGGGGAGCAGGTGGACCCCGATGCGCTCATCTCGTTCTGCAAGGAGCGCATGGCCGCCTACAAGTACCCGCGCCTGGTCGAGGTGGTCGACGAGCTGCCCAAGACCGCGACCGGCAAGATCCTGCGCCGCGAGCTCCGCGACCGGGAGCTCGCGCGGACTGGTCGATGAGAGGAGGACTCCGGTGAGCGACGGCAAGCCCAAGGAGCAGGTCTTCACGCTCGAGGCGACCCCGATGAAGTTCGGTCCGGGCGCCGCGCGGGAGACCGGGTGGGAGCTCAAGCGCCTCGGGGTGGAAAGGGCGATGGTGGTGACCGACCGCAACGTCGTCGAGGCCGGAGTCACCGGCCAGGTGGTCGAGTCGCTCGACGAGGAGGGCATCCAGCACGAGGTGTTCGACCAGGCGTACGCCGAGCCCACCGCCGAGTCCCTCCAGCAGGCCGCCGACTTCGCGCTCGAGGGGAAGTTCGACGGCTTCGTGGGCGTCGGCGGCGGGAGCTGCATCGACACCGCGAAGGTGGCCGACCTCGTGGCCACCCATCCCGCGCCGATCATGGACTACGTGAACCCGCCGGTCGGCGGCGGCAAGAAGCCGCCCTCGCCGCTCAGGCCGCTGGTCGCGGTGCCGACCACGGCGGGAACCGGATCCGAGGCCACCTCGGTCGCGGTCCTCGACATCCCCGAGGAGAAGGTCAAGAGCGGCATCTCCCACAGCTACCTGCGCCCGCGTCAGGCGATCGTCGACCCGGAGCTGTCGAAGTCGATGCCCCGCTCGGTCGCCTCCTCGGCCGGGCTCGACGTGGTCTGCCACGCCGCCGAGTCGTTCGTCGCCCGTCCATTCGACACCCGCGACGCGCCCGACTCCCCGGATGATCGACCGCCCTACCAGGGATCGAATCCGATTTCCGATCTCTGGTCGGCGCGAGCGCTCGAGTACGGTGGGCGCTACCTCCGCCGGGCGGTCAAGGACGCAGACGACGTCGAGGCGCGCGGCCACATGATGCTGGCCGCCTCCCTCGCCGGGATCGGGTTCGGGTCGGCCGGCGTGCACATCCCGCATGCCTGCTCGTATCCCATCGCCAGCCTCAAGCACGAGTGGACCCCGCCCGGGTACCCGACCGACCACCCCTACGTGCCGCATGGGTGGTCGGTCATAGTCACCTCGCCGGCGTCCTTCCGGTACACGTTCCCGGCGGACCCCGAGCGCCACAGGCGGGCGGCGGAGCTGCTGAAGGGCGAGCCGGTCGAGGAGGTCGACGAGAGCACGCTGCCCGAGGTGCTCCTCGAGCTCATGCGCGACGTCGGCGCGCCGTCGGGGATCCGCGAGCTCGGCTACGAGGAGGAAGACGTGGACGCCCTGGTCGAGGGTGCGCTCAAGCAGCAGCGGCTGCTCGTGGTCTCGCCGCGCGAGGCGGGGCCGCACGAGCTGGCGGGGATACTGCGCGAGTCGTTCGAGAACTGGTAGGGGGTCAGCTCTCGGGCTGTTCCTCTTCCTCGAGCGGGACCTGCTCTGCCGCGTGGATCGTGCAGAGAAAGGGGCCGTCCGAGTCGAGCGACGCCTCGATCTCGCGTGGGGTCAGCTTTACGCCGCATTCGGCGCAGGTGCGCTGGATCACCGGGTCGACGCTGTGCTCCTCGAGGTCCACGGCTTGCGACCCTAGCGGGTTGCACACCGCGACCGCCGGCCGGACCCGCTACGGCCGCGCGCCAGCGAGCCCGTTCCGCTCTCCGTCCGGGTTACCTGGCCGCCGCCTTGACGCTGTGGGCGACGACGTGCGACACCGGCAGGCCGGTCGCGTGGCCGACCTTGTGCGGCAGGTCGAGCTTGAGCCACTTCGAGAGTCGCACCGGGAGCGTCGAGACGATCACCTCGTCGTAGTCCGCGAAGTTGACCTCGTCCTGGACGGCGGCTAGCGGGTCCGGGTCTCCGACCTTGGCCTCCCTGACGTTAAGCCCGATCCCGCGTAACCGCTCGAGCAGCGCGTCGAGCTCGTGCCTCGCCTCCTCGCCGCCGGCATGCATGTCCGCCGCCCACGCCAGGCCGTGCGGGCTCGCCGGGACGAGCACGGTGAACTCCACCTCCCCCTCCGCCGCGCGGGCGCGGAGCGCCTCCATCAGCTCCGGGGACTCGGCGGTGCGGTTGGCCACCACGAGCACCCTCGTCGTCTCCGCCATGAAGCCTCCTTCCCTCCCTCGCGACCTTACCGGGGCCAAGCTCGGGCGGCGATCTTCGGCCGCCGGGCCGACGACGCCGACGCCCGAGCCGGCGAGACTTGCGTCATGGAGGTCCGGATCCGGGCGGCGACGGCGGGCGACGCGGGCGCGATAGCGGCGATCTACAACCAGGGGATCGCGGGTCGCGACGCGACCTTCGAGACCACCCCTCGGACGGGGGACGACTTCGCCGGCCTGCTCGCAGATCCAGCTTCGCCGCCGTTCCTGGTGGCGGAGACCGGCGAAGGCGTGGCCGGCTTCGCCCGCCTCACCGCCTACAGCTCGCGGGCCTGCTACGCCGGCGTCGCCGAGGCGTCGGTGTACGTGGCGGCGTCGTGCCGCGGGGCTTCGGTCGGCAGGCGGCTGCTCGACGCCCTTGCCGCCGAGGCCGAGCGGCGAGGCTACTGGAAGCTCGTGGGGCTGCTGTTCCCAGAGAACCGGCGAAGCGTCGCGCTGTGCGCCTCGGCGGGCTTCCGCGAGGTCGGGGTGCTCCGCAGGCACGGTCGGCTCGACGGGCGCTGGCGCGACGTGCTGCTGGTGGAGCGTCAGCTCGACCAGCAGGGCTAGCACCGGCCCACCTCTCGCAGCTCATTGGGCGAGAAAGAATCCGGGCGGCGCTCGCGATTCTCGAGGTCCGGGCTCGTCGTCGGCCTCGCCGGCGACCCGCGCTCAGTACGGCGGGAAGTCTGCGTACCAGTCGCCCAGGGCACGAAAGGCGCGCCAGAAGCGCCGCTTGGCCGCCTCCTCATCGAGCGAGCGGTCGATGTCGGGCACGTAGAGCGCATCGCACGAGGGGGTCAGTTTCTGGATCTCGCCCGGCTTCGGCTCGACCGGCGCGGCGAGGGGCACGCCGAGCCCGCTCAGCTCGGCGAGTGCGTCCTCGCCCATCACGACGACGATGCCCGGCTGGACGATGGCCAGCTCGTCGAGCACTCGGGCGCGGCACTCGGGCGCGGAGAGCTCGATGTCGGGAACCGGGCACTTGGCGAAGACGGTGCCGTAGACGGCCAGCGGATCGATCGCGAGGCGCTTGAAGCTCTTCATCAGGGCGCTGCCCGCCCGCCCGTAGAAGGCGACCCCCTCCTCCACCTCCGCGGGCACGGGCGCGAGCTTGAGCAGAAAGATGTCGGCCTGCGGATGGCCCGACCCCAGCACCGGCATCAGGTTGCCGCGCGGACACAGCTCGCACGACTGGACCTCCCGGGTGAGCGCGTTAAGCTCGCGGATCGCCCGCTCCAGATACTTCTCTCGGATCTCGTCGTCGGTGGCGGGCATCCGGCCAGAGGGCTTTGACGGCCCGCCGGCCGCTCCTCCGCGCTGCATCACTTGTTGCTCGTGCTCCGGCGGTGCGCGCCGCGGCCCGGCTTGGCCGTGCGCCGCCGCGCCGCCTCGGGCGTCGCCTTGGTCTGGATGAACTTCAGCGCCTGAACGTACAGCAGGCTCTGGCGCTTGCGCACGATGTCCGCGTCCCGGAGCGACTCGAGGAATTCCTCGGGCCCGTCGAAGTCACGCATCCGGATCATGACCGAGCCGAGCCCCTGGGCGACGTGGCTGTCCGACCCCGCCCCGGCCGCGATCCGGTACTTGCCGGCAAAGCGCGCGGCCTCCTCGTTGAAGGCGGAGAACGCGACCCGCGGGTTGAACACCTCGATCGCGTCGAGGTCCGCGACTACCCCGAGCAGGTGCTCGTAGTCGGGGACGGCGTGCATGCGGTCGAAGGGATGCGGGACGTACACGAGGCCCCCCTGGCGGCGGATCTCGGCGATCGTCTCGTGGAGCGTCATGCCCCGCGGGATACGCTCCTCGAGGAAGAGCCCGATCACCTCGCCCTGGTCGGCGGTCTTCACCTCCTCGGCCACGATCACCTTGATCCCGTCGGCGCGCTCGCGCGCCTCGATGGCACCGGAGATCTCGTTGTGATCGGTGATCGCCACCGCGCCGAGCCCTACGCTGCGGGCGGTGTCGAGCAGCGTGCCGACCGGTGTCGCGCAGTCGGGCGAGTGGTCGGTGTGCATGTGCAGGTCGACGTGGATGAAGTCACGGCCCTGTAGTCGCCGGCGGACGGCAGGCGAGCCGTCCGCGTCGTGCCGCCGGGCGGCGATCTCGCGGTAGAGGGCCTCGAAGGCATTGGCCGTCGGGCTCCATCCGAGCTCGGGCCGGACCGCCGCCACTCGCTCCCTGAGCTTCTCGAGCAGAGACGGGTCGCGCAGCAGGCGCTCGAGCTGGGCGGCGAGCGTCTCGGCGTCGCGGGGCTCGAACAGCAGGCCGAGCTCGCCCTCGCGCACGACCTCCTCGTACTCGGGCAGGCGGGAGACGACCGGCACGGCCCCGCCAGCCAGCGCCCGAACGACGAGCTGCGGCATCCGCGCCGCGCCGCTCGAGGCGGCGACCGCGATGTCCGCCGCCGCCAGATGTTGCGCCTCTGACCCCTGGGCCGGCCCCACCAGCCGCACGCGGTCGCGCAGCCGGCGGGGCAGCGCCAGCACCGGAGACCCCTCCGGGTCGCGCAGCCACACGATCGCCTCCCACCCGAGGTCCGCGGGGAGCCGCCGGAGCGCGCGGAGGAAGATCCGAAGCGCGCCCCGCTCCTCCTCGGCCGAGAAGACGATCCTGCGCGGGCCGGCCTCCGCCCGCTCACGGTGGATCAGCTCCGCCCCGGGGCTGATCACCGTGTACTCGCCCGGGAAGTAGCGCTCCGCGAGGTCCCGGGTCGCAGCGAAGCTGGCGGTGCGGCCGTCGAGTCGCCCGAACAGCCGCTGGATCAGCGGGCGGGCGACTTGGGTCGAGAGGAACCGCTCGGTGGTCGCGTGGAAGGTCCCGACGTTCAGGGAGCGCGAGTGGCGCAGCGCGGCCGAGCTCGCGCTCGGGGCGAACGGCTCATGGACGTGGACGAAGTCGAGCTCGGCCAGCTCGCAGAGCCGCTCGATCGTGCGCGAGACGTCGAGCGGCAGCGAGACCCGGCCGCCGCGGCGGAACGGCAGGCTCTGGCCCACGGCCAGCACGGATGCGCAGCCCACGTCCTCGAACGCGGCCGACGGGTCCTCGTCGAGCCGGCGGACGCGCGCCCGGCCCTCCCGGACCAGCTCGCGCGAGTCGGAGGGCGTCACGACGACCACCCGGTGGCCGCGGGCGCAGAGTTCGTCCGAGAGCCGCTCTACGAAGCGGTTGACCTCGTGGTGCTGCTCCCAGGGATAGGGAGTGACCTGGGCGATCGAGAACCGCTCCGGCGCCACGTGATGGGAGCATACGCCGGGGCGCCCGCGCGCCTCCGGCGGCGGCCCTAGCTCGCGGGCTCGGCGGGCTCGACCTTGACCTCGGCCTTGGCCGGCAGCTTGGGCGCGCCGCCGTACTCGCGGATGAACTGCTCGGTCATCTCGCGCGCGACGGGGTCTGGGTACTGCTCGGGCGGCGACTTCATCAGGTACGCACTCGGCCCGATCAGCGCCCCGCCGATGCCGTGATTGACCGCGAGCTTGCAGCAGCGCACGGCGTCGATCACGATGCCCGCGGAGTTCGGCGAGTCCCAGACCTCGAGCTTCGCCTCGATGGTCAGGGGCACGTCGCCGAAGGCCTGCCCCTCGAGCCGGATGTGGGCCCACTTGCGATCGCCGAGCCACGGCACGTAGTCGGAGGGCCCGATGTAGACGTCGTCCGGCGCGAGCCGCTGCTCGAGCAGCGAGGTGACCGCCTGGGTCTTCGAGATCTTCTTCGACTCGAGCCGCTCGCGCTCGAGCATGTTGTAGAAGTCCATGTTGCCGCCCACGTTGAGCTGTGACGTCCGCGCCAGCTTGACCCCCCGGTCCTCGAAGAGGCGGGCGAGCGTGCGGTGGACGATCGTGGCGCCGACCTGCGACTTGATGTCGTCGCCCACGATCGGCAGCCCGGCCTTCTCGAAGCGTCCGCCCCAGTAGTTCTCCTGGGCGATGAACACCGGGATGCAGTTGACGAATCCGCAGCCCGCCTCGAGCACCTGCTCGACGTACCACTTGGTCGCCTGCTCCGAGCCCACCGGCAGGTAGGACACGACCACGTCGGTGTGGGTCTCCTCGAGGACCTCGACGATGTCGTCGGTCTGCCCCGGCGCCTTCTGGATCTTCTCCTTCAGGTACCTCCCGAGCCCGTCGTGCGTCATGCCGCGGTAGACCGGCACGCCAAGGGGGGGCACCTCGGCGAACTTCACCGTGTTGTTCTGCCCCGCCCAGATCGCCTCCGAGAGGTCCTTCCCCACCTTCTCGGCGTCGATGTCGAACGCGGCGGTGAACTCGATGTCGCGGACGTGGTAGCCGCCGAGATCGACGTGCATGAGGCCCGGGACGCTCTGAGCCGGGTCCGCGTCCTTGTAGTGCTGGACGCCCTGCACGAACGACGAGGCGCAGTTGCCCACGCCGATGATCGCTACGCGGACCTTCTCAGTCTGGTAGCGCGAGCCGCCGTTGGTCGTGGTCGTCTCGGTCACGGAAGCCTCCTGGAGGTCGTCATGAGAACGGCCCCTGCGGGGCCGGCACTCCGGAACAAACCCGCGCGGGGGTCGCGGTTACAACAATAGGTGGGCCCGGGGGCCGCTCAAGCCCCGGCCAGGGCCCTGCGTACGTGCAGCACGCGCTGCAGGGTGGTGATCAGCGTCAGCGCCGCCATCAGGTAGATCGCCGGCTCGAGCAACTGGAAGTCTCCTAAGCCCGCGCCCCTGGCGAACAGCAGGCCGGCGGTGAGGATCACCACCCGCACGGCGCGGGAGGCGATCCCGACCTTGCACTCGACCCCGAGGGCCTCGGCCCGGGCGCGGGTGTAGCTGACCATGTAGGAGCCGACCACCGTGAGCACGGTGGCCGCCACCGCGACGTCGCGGCCCTGCGCGGCGAAGTAGGCGGCGACCGCGGTGAGCACGACCCCCTCCTCGATCCGGTCGAGCGTGGAGTCGAGGAACGCCCCGAACGGAGTGCCCTTCCCCGACATGCGGGAGTAGCGGCCGTCGAGCATGTCCATCAGCGAGCCGACGAGGAAGGCGACCCCGGCCACGAAGAACAGCCGCTGCGTGACGAGCACCGCGGCGCCCACGTTGAGCACGAAGCCGGTGAGCGAGATCGCGTTCGGGGTCAGGCGCGACTCGATCAGGCGGCCGCGCGCGAGCGCCCGGACCTCACCGGCGGTGATCGGCCGGCCGCCCTGGCCGTTGCGCCGCCCGCGGCGCCGGGACGGCGCTCGCCGACCTCGCGCCCGGTTGCCGGGCTCGACGCTCAAGCCGCGGCCTCGGCCGTGCGCCACGCCCAGGCGTGCGGGCGCGCCCGGGCCAGCCCCGCCGCGGCGGCCCAGGCGGACACGCCGGCCACCGCGGCGCCGATCACCGCGTCGAGCCAGAAGTGGTTGGCGGTGACCATCACCGCGAAGGTGACCACCACCGGGTAGAGCATCCACAGGAGCTTGAGCACGCGGCTCTTCAGCAGGCGGATCGCCGGCACCGCCACCATCAGCGCGAAGGCGACGTGCATGCTCGGCACCGCGGCGAACGGGTTGTACAGGACGTTGGCGGTGTGCTCCGCCCCGGGGCCGAACAGCGACGCCACCGAGTCGGTGAACCCCCACTCCGGCAGAAAGCGCGGCGGCGCCGCCGGGAAGACGACGTAGCCGACGAGCGCGAGGCCCATGGCGATGAGGAACATGTTCCGCACGAAGTAGTAGGCGTAGTTGCGGCAGAGGTAGAGCCAGATCAGGAAGGTCGTGGTGACGACGAAGTGCGAGTTCACGTACATCCACACGGCCGCCATGTTCAGCCAGCGCTCGCCGCGGAGCGCCGCCTGCAGCCCGGGCTCGAAGAA